>NZ_JBBMEY010000002.1:0-120471 GCF_040096285.1 Ruminococcoides intestinihominis
ACCTATTATATATCTATCGAATAAAATTGATATAGCAAAAAGTATGTACCATAACAATCCCTCAGTCGCTCTTTAAGAGTAAATTGTCATTCTTCCAATTTACGAGCGACAGCTCCCTTTACACAAGGGAGCCTTATTTGCTAAAATTCAACACTTTACATCTAGCACCACAAACCCAAATTTATCAAATTTATCTTTACCCACAGACAAAATTGAAAAAACCAAATTTGTCTTACTTATAATAATCTAAACAATAAGAATTAAAATAAAATAAAAATTAAAGTTTTTCCATTTTACAGAAGTTTGCCATTAGGGTTTTTGTACCGGCAGTATCAAAGGCAATTTGCAACATTTGGTCATTACCCATTTTGTCTGCTCTAACGATTGTACCCTTGCCAAAAACTTTATGCATTACTGCATCCCCTACTGCGTATGTAGTTGACTTAGGAGTGGTTGTAGGTGTTTTCTTGAAGCCTGAGAAGTTCTTTTTAGGTTTACCATATTTTAAGAAATCTTCACTGACTTTTTCTTTTCTTTCCTTACCCTGTAAATCAACTAATTCTTCAGGAATTTCCTTAGTAAATCTGGATGGTCGGTTATGCTGAGTTGAACCGAATAACATTCTGTCCTGTGCTCTCAGTAGGTACAGTTTTTCTTTTGCTCTTGTGATACCTACATATGCAAGTCTGCGTTCTTCATCCATTTCTTCAGGATTCATAATTGTCATATTTGATGGGAAAATGCCCTCTTCCATACCCGGAATAAATACTACAGGGAATTCAAGACCCTTTGCACTATGAAGTGTCATCATTACTACTGTGTCAGAGTCAGCATCATAGTTATCAATATCTGTTTGTAGGGAAATTTCTTCTAGGAATGTTGTAAGGTCAGCATTGTCCTCATATTCCTTTTCAAAATTAACAATATTAGAACGAAGTTCCTCTATATTTTCAATTCTTTCATCAGGCTTATCCTTTTCTGTTCTGATATATCTTTCATAATCAGTATGCTCAAGGATAAGGTTATAGATTTCAGCTAGGCTATACATATTGCTATTTACTGCATCAATGAAACCATCAATCAATGCAACAAACTCTTTTAGCTTTTTAGCTGCTCTTGAAAGGTCAGGATAAGCATCTGCCTCTTTGATAACATTATAAATACTGTCACCTAGGTTTGTGGCAATATTAGCAGCCTTTTCAACAGTTGTTGCACCTATTGCTCTCTTAGGCTTATTGATAATTCTTCTTAGCCTTATATCATCATGAGGGTTATTGATAACATGAAGATATGCTACCATATCACGAACTTCTTCTCTATCATAGAATCGGTGACCACCGATAATTCTATGTGGAATACCTGCTCTAGAAAGTGAATGTTCCACAGCATTTGACTGTGCATTCATTCTGTATAGAACTGCAAAGTCAGAGAACTTTCTTCCCTCTTTTACACCATCAAGGATTTTATCTGCAATAAACATTGCTTCATCTCTTTCGGAAAAAGCAGTATAGAAAGTAACTTTGTCACCCTTTTTATTTTCTGTCCATAGTGTTTTACCTTTACGGGCTGAGTTATGCTTAATAACCTCATTGGCTGCATCAAGAATTGTCTGTGTACTTCTATAGTTCTGTTCAAGTCTAATTACTTCAGCACCCGGAAAGTTATTTTCAAATGACAAAATATTTTCAATAGTAGCACCACGGAATTTGTAAATACTCTGGTCATCATCACCAACAACACAAATGTTGCCTGACTTTTCAGCAAGTAGTCGTACAAATTCATACTGTACTTTGTTGGTATCTTGATATTCGTCAACCATTATATATTTAAATAGGTTTTGATAATACTCCAGTACATCAGGACAAGTCTTTAGTAGATGAACAGTATTCAGTAGCATATCGTCAAAATCCATTGCATCTGAGGACTTAAGTCTGCCTGTATACTGCTTATACACCTTAGCAATAGAAACAAGACGGTTATCATAACCGGCTTTTTCTTCCATCATTTCAGGTGTTTCCATTTTATCCTTAGCGTGAGAAATTTCATTTAATACAGTTTTTACAGGTAAAAACTTTTCATCTATATTAAGTTGCTTTAAAATTTCTTTGATAAGTCTTTTTTGGTCATCAGAATCATAAACAGTAAAATGGTTTGAGTAACCGATTCTGTCACCATATCTACGCAAAATTCTTGAACAAGTGCTATGGAATGTTGCTGCCCAGATGTCGTCACCTTGTTCCGGTACTGCCTTACAGATTCTTTCCTTTAGCTCTGTAGCTGCTTTATTGGTAAAAGTAATAGCAAGTATCTGCCAAGGTCTGCAAAGTCCCATACGAAGAATATAGCTGATTCTGTTTACAAGAACTGTTGTTTTACCACTACCGGCACCTGCAAGAATAAGAACAGGACCTTCTGTTTGAAAGACAGCTTTCTGCTGCATATCATTCATAAAAGAATACTCTTTTTGTAATTCAGTTAAACTCATAATCTATCTCAAACTTTCCTTATATTTCTTTATTAGAATTATCATACAAACATATACATTATATCATAAAAAAAGAAAAGCCACAACAAAAAGTTGTGGCGAAAAATCTTCATTTAATTAGCTAAAATAACCATTGATAATCTTTTCAATATCTTCGTGATTCTTAGCAATAACTAACATTGAATATAGACCGTTATCCTGTACTTTACAAGCCTCAATAGTAGAAACCTGATCAGTGTTGTAAGACTGAGCATTGCTTAGCTTTTCGTTTAGGTAAGAATTAAGTTTTTCATTAATCTTATCCTTACCTTCTTCGTCATTAGCCTTAGTTACAATAACTGTTGTTGGAAAGTCACCGTCTTCTGAAACTTCTGCAATAAAATCTGCAACAGTATTAGGGTCAATATCAAACTGTTTCTGTAAATCTTTTGTATTTGAAATAGTCTTCATTGAAGAAAGATTACCATTATCATTTACATCAGAAAGAACCTTAGCAAGTTCAACATCCTTATTACTGCTACTTGAACCACAACCTGCAAATGCAAATAATACAAATACAAGTGATAAAGTAATAGCTAAAACTTTTTTCATTATGTTTGCCTCCATATATTCATATTTTACTGTATCAAATTATACTATTATTGACGAAAAAGGTCAATTAAAATAAATAACAAATTTTAGGATTTTTAATTATATTATATCACAATTATTACAAAATTATTATTAAAATTAAAACAAAAAATGAGCACTGATGAAAATCAGTGCTCTGTGGCAGAGGTATAAGGATTCGAACCTTAAATGACGGAGTCAGAGTCCGGAGTGTTACCGTTACACTATACCTCTATATTCGATTTGCGTTGTCGTGTCTCTCAACAACGATATTTATTATATACTATTTTCAAGAAAAGTCAACCCTTTTTTATAAAATTTTTTAATATTTTTTTATTTTCTTTATTTCATCTATTAAATGTACCATTTATGGGACTTATCCTTTACTATACAAATTAATTTTACATTAAATATTGATATTTTTATTTATGTGTGTTAAATTTAAGAAAACGATATTAGGGTTTATGTGCGAGTTCCTTTGGTTCCCGAAAAACCATTGAGAACACGGCGCCGTACCTAATATTGGTTCTGTCATAATTGAAGTTTATGTGCGAGACCCTTTTGGTTCGGGACAACTGAGGTCACGACGCCGTATTCAAAAGTGACAGGACAGACACTGAATTAATAATTCGGTGCCTTTTTTCTTTTTGGGAAAATTTACTCTTGAAAACCTATTAAACATATGGTATTATTATATTGTGTTATTATGTACAAAATAAAGAGGTAATAAAATGAAAATATCAACAAAAGGTAGATACGCACTAAGAATGATGCTTGACCTTGCTGAAAATGGCAATGATGGGTTTGTAGCACTTAAAGATATTGCTGAAAGACAAAATATTTCTAAAAAATACTTAGAACAGATTGTTCCTATTCTTAACAAAGCTGACACATTAAGAACTAACAGAGGTTATCAGGGTGGTTACAAGTTATCCAGACCTGCTGACAAATACACTGTTGGTGAAATCCTTAGAATTACTGAGGGCAGTATTGCACCGGTTGCTTGTCTTGATCAAGACCCTAACGAATGTGAAAGAGCCGGTGAATGTATTACTTTACCTGTATGGCAAGGACTTTATGAAGTTATCACTAATTATCTTGACAACATTACTTTGCAAGATATTCTTGATATGCAAAAAAACAGGGCATCCGACAATTATATGATTTAATTCTTAATTTAGCCTTTTAATTTAGCCTAGCCTATACATTATTATATATAGAAAAAGTAGATGTTTATTCTTAATAAGCATCTACTTTTCTTTTACAGGAAATTCAATTTTATGATGAGAAATTTTAATTTATACTAGATTTTCTTTTTCAAATGCTTGTTGCAAGTCTGCAATAATATCGTCTGCATCTTCAATGCCTACACTAAATCTAAAGAAACCGTTGTGGAATTCTTCCGGATATAGATACTGTCTTTCATCATTTTCACCTAGGAATACTATTAGGCTTTCATCGTGACCTAAAGAAACTGCTGATGTAATAACATTTAAATGGCTTACAACTCTATTATATGTATCATGGTCTGCTTTTAGACCAAAGGACAATACACCACCATAACCGTTAGTCATTTGTTCTTTTGCAATTTGATGGTTAGGGTGATTTTCAAGTCCAGGATAAGCAACAAAGCTAACACCTTTAACTGTTTGTAGGTACTTAGCTACCTTTAGTGCATTGTCGTTATGCTGTTTCATTCTAAGTGGTAATGTTACAGAACCTCTCATAATTAGCCATGCGTTAAATGGACTGATTGTTGCACCTAGGTTAATCTGTGACTGTGCTCTGATAATATCAAGATACTTCTTCTTACCGATAATAGCACCACCCATTGCATCACCATGACCGTTAATATACTTTGTTAAGCTTTCTACTGTAAAGTCAGCACCCAGTTCAACAGGTCGCTGATTGTATGGTGAAGCAAAAGTATTGTCAACAGAAAGCAATGCACCGTTGTCATGTGCTACCTTAGCAATAGCCTTAATATCTGAAATTGTAAGTGTTGGGTTACCGGGTGTTTCAATATGAATTAGCTTTGTATTAGGTTTAATAGCTTTCTTAACATTTTCTACATTTGAAGTATCAACAATAGTTGTTTCTACACCAAATTTATTATTTAAAAGTTCATTTAGTAATCTATAAACTGCAATATAGGTAACACTTGAGAAAATCACATGGTCACCACTTTTTAGCAATGCAAAGAATAAACCTGATAAAGCAGCTACACCACTGGCAAGTACAACTGCCTCTTCTCCACCTTCAAGGGATGCAAGTTTTTCTTGTAAATACTGTTGGTTAGAGCCACCGTTTCTTGTATAAAGATTTTTACCTGCACTACTCCAGTTTAAATCACTAGGGTCATAAGGTAATTCATAACTATTTGCCATTGTAATTGGTCTTTTGATAGCACCGGTTTCTTTGTCAATACCGTTGCCTTTATGTACTGCTCTTGTCTGAAAACCTAAGTTATTATTAATGTCTTTACTCATAATTATCTTCCTTTCATATATAACCTATCTGTTTAGTATGTTTATAATATACATTGTTATTATCCCGTTGTCAAGACCTAATTTTGATTTTTTTATTTTGGATTAATTATTTATAGGCATAAAAATGGTCATACATTTCTGTATGACCATTAGTTTAGTTAACACTATTAAATTTACAAATTACAATTTTGCTGATTTACCGATAATATAACTATCTAAATCTGTTACAGTACAAGTAGGGTTATAGGAAGTTTTTGTTGACTTAGGTTTCAGTTTTATTTCCCTACTATAATCGGTAACACCTTTACCTGAGTTAGGTACTTTTGAAGAATAAATTCTGTCTGCTGTAAAGGCTAGAACTAGCACCACACAAATTGTAATTGATATTTTTAGTGGAATTTTGCGAAGTAGATTATCAAGTAATGGTGCAACTATATAAACAACAATAATACCACCAATACCAAACACAAGCAGACCTTCTGCACAAACTCTACCGTTGATATTTAGGAAATATCCACTATAATCCCACCATAGTTTACCGTACTGATATTCTAAGAATACAGATGTAAAATATTCTACTATACCACAAAGTACAACTGCTGAAATAAACTCAATAATAGGGTTCTTCCTAAGTTTATTAAGTAAAACAAGAATCATTACACATCCACTACCGTAAATAGGCAACCAAGGACCATGCATTACACCACGGTTTACAAATTCACCTTTTTCGATAAAATGGAAAATTACTTCCCAGAACCATCCCATAAAACAGAAGATAAAGAACATCATTATTAATGAAGTTACTGAGTATCTTCTCATATAGTGTAGATGTTCAAATTTTGTTTTTCTTACCTTTTCACCTAATGGATAAAGTCTTGTTGGGTATGTATATCCGTTAATAACATCCTTAAAGTTAACAATTTTGATTTTTCTTTCAGTATATTCTGTGTATTCCTTTTCTGTCTGATTGTAAGTAGGAATTACACCAAATACATTGGCAATAAAAGTAAGAAATTTGTTTCTTTTATGAATTACAGGTTCCGGTGTATCCATAAGTTCAATAATGTCCTTATATGAATTTCTAATTGTTTCATTAGAAGCTTTTTCATATAGATATGTATCATTTAATAAATCAACATTCTCTAGATTTTCTGATTTACACTTTTCTCTACGATTTACATAATATTCACAAACAACAGATTCTTTATATGGGTTTAGGAAGAAAATGCCTAGAAGTCCCAGTGTAAAGAAGTCTAATAGATACCAACCTATGAAAGAAATATCCAGAACAAATAATTCCCACTTATGACCTTTCATCATTTTTCTAGATAAAGTAATAGCCTTTAAAGGTAAAATATCCTTATTCTCAGCTACTATATAAGGTACTAATGCATAGGAATATCTTTTTATAATACCACCTACAATTGTTAAATTCCATAAAAACTGAAATACTTCTTTCAAACCAACAGTAAGTGCAACTTTAAACAACTTTCTATCCTTATAAATAAACAAAAATCTATGGAAAGGCATCTTCTCATATACTCTGCTTTCCATAAAAATTCTTCTATATGCAACAGAAAATGTATTGAAAATAATTGACCAAATTAATATTATTAATAGCAAAGAAAGTACAACAAGAATTGCAGCTAAAAGGTAACTTGATTCTGCTACATTCTTAATGGCAACAAGGACGGTTAAAATCATTGAACCTGATGAAACCATATTTACAACATGAGCAAGGACACCGTCTTTTCGACCAAGTTCAAGTCCACCGTAAGTAACATCTTTATTCTTCTCATCATCCATAAGTTTGGTAGCAGATTCTTTTATCTTCTCTTTATCTTCACCCATAAAGTTATCAATTAAGCTATATGTATTGGCAACAAATGGTGAAACACTTGTAATGTCTGTTTGGCTACTATCACTTGTAAAAGCCTTTACAATATCTGTTGAACCAACAAACTCAATACCAAATAACGAAGCAAGTAAACAGGCAACAACACATATCCAATAATGTGTATTCAAATTCTTTTTTCCGGTTTTTTTCAGCCCTTTTCTATCCATTATACCACCTCCAACAGCTCAATATTCAATTAATTGTATCATAATAAATAATTTAATTCAACTAAATAACAAAATAGTAATAAATCTATTTTGTATCAACAATTAATTGTAAATGCTCATTATGTGTGCTATAATTTTCCTTGTTGAGGAGATATGATATGATTGCTTTATTTTTAATTCCTGTATATATCGTTATAAACATTTATATACTACATAGACTGAAAAACTTTTTAATTAAGTGTAAAGAAACATTCAGCAGAAAATGGCTACAAGTTATAATATACACTATTTACGGTATATTTGCTGTGTCACCTATAGTGGGTTTCCTGATGCCTTATGGTACAGAAACTAAACGAATGGCAACAAGAGTTGGTAACTACTGGTTTGCATTACTGATATACACAATTATTATTGTTGCTATCGGTCACTTACTTTCTATTCTGTTAAGAAGAGTTTTCAAGGTTACACCACACAACTTCTTTCAAATAAGGAAAAACAGTGTTATAAGTGGTATTCTTACACTTGCTATTATTGGTGGTGTTTCTGCTTATGGTCTTTATAATGCCAGGGACATTAAAGTTACCGATTACAACATAACAGTTCATAAACAGGTTCAAAATGTCAATAGTATGAAAGTTGTGTTACTTGCCGACTTACATATGGGTTACAGTATTGGTGTTGACCAAATTGAAAAGATGGTTAAGCTGGTAAATGAACAAAAGCCTGATATGGTATGTATTGCCGGTGATATTTACGACAATGACTATAATTCACTTGAAGATCCGGACAAGTTAGCAAATTTACTTTCTCAAATGAAAAGTACATATGGTACATATGCTTGTTGGGGTAATCACGATGTAAACCAAAAGATACTTGCCGGTTTTACATTTAGCACAGGTAAAACACTTGAACATGATAAGAGAATGGACTCATTCTTTAAAAAAGCTAAAATCAACCTGCTAACTGATGAAGTTAAGTTGATTGACAACAAATTTTATGTAGCCGGTAGATTGGATGATGAAAAACCTGCTACCGGTGAAGTTAAGAAAAGTGCTGATGAATTATTAAAGGGACTTGATAAATCAAAGCCTATCTTCACTATTTATCACGAACCTAATGAACTGGATGAATTAAGCAAAGCCGGTACTGATGTATTATTATGTGGTCACACTCATGATGGACAAATTTTCCCCGGTAATATTTTTATTAAGCTATTTTGGGAAAATGCTTGTGGTTACTTAAAGAAAGGTTATATGCACAACATTGTTACTTCCGGTGTTGGTATTTACGGTCCATACATTAGAGTTGGTACTCATGCTGAGATTTGTCCTATTACGGTTAATTTTAAATAATCGGATATAGAAAAAGACTCAAACCTAAAAAGTTTGAGTCTTTTCTTATGTAAAAATATTTACTGTCTTCTTGGTCTTGGTCTTCTAATATCTCTGCCTAAGAAATCAATCTTAGCACAATTACCCATTACACGAGATACAAACCTTGGCGAATAGCTTTTCTCTAAATCTTTTAGAGTTAGGTTAGTATTCATTATTGTAGGTTTTCTGTTTAGCAATCGTGAATTAAAGATATTGTAGATTGTTGATGTGGAATAGCTGGACTGAAATTCTGTTCCTAAGTCATCAATAATAAGTAAATCACAAGTTACAAGAGAATTGATTGTTTCTTCCTCTGTATCGTAATCATACTTAAAGTGACTTTTCTCCAAAGTTGAAAGCAACATTGGTGCTGAAACATAAATTACACCAAAACCATTTTGGATAACTTCGTTTGCAATTGCTAAACTTAAATGAGTTTTGCCTAGTCCTGTTGCACCTCTCATCATAATACTTGGTGAGTCCAAAGAAAAAGTTCTTGCATACTTTTTGCAATAAGCAAGGACTTTGCTCATTCTTTCATATGGTGAAACTTGCTTATCCTCCTGAATATCCATATCGTAATAATCAAGACTAAAATTATCAAATGATGATAATTCCAGTGGTGAGGACTTGTTAAGTTCATCACAAGCAACATCAATTCTGATTTTCTTTAAACAGTCACAAAGAACTGTTCTTCCTTTTTCATCATCATATCTTCCTGTATCATTACATTTAGTACAAGAAAAATGTGGTTCTAAAGCATCTTCTTTGTAACCATGAGAAACTAAAATATCTCTTGCTTCACTTTGAAGTGCTAAACTTTCTTTAGCTAATTTCTTTGTCATTTCTACTGCTGAACCACCATTTAGAACTGCCTTTGCAGTTTCTGAACCTATGATAATCAATTGTTGTTCAATTTCTTGTAATCTAGGAAATTGGCTATAAACTATGCTCCTCATTCTATCCTGATTATGTAGAGCCTCTAGCCTTTTATTATTTAATATTTCGTCAGCTTTTTGATTAATTTTACTGTTGAACCCCATAGTAACCTCTTAGTCAAACATACTGAAATCTTCATAACTGTCTATATCGTATGATACAGCTTGTTTTTCTTGATTTTTGTTAGTTAAATTTGAAACAGATTTCTTTTCTTCAAAATCTCTTAATTCTTGTAATGTTGTAATACCGTTTTTGTGCCAATTTTTAAGGATACCATTTGTATATGAAATGTTAAACTTATTCTTATGATTAACACATCTTTCATATGCTTCCTTAATCATTTCATCAGAGAACTTCCATTCATTCACCCAACGGTTGGAATTTTCCTGTTGTGCTTTTGTTGGATAACCGGAATTATACATACCTATAATCTGAGAAACTCGTTTCCAGCTTTCTCCATAAGTTTGCATATTGGCAATTCTTTCATCTGCTCTTTCAAGAGTAGTAATGTCATTTGCTGCCCACTCAACACCCATTTTCTCAATATATCTCATATTATCTTTACCGATAGAATGGCAATAGTAAACAAGCATCATAAGTACTTCACAAGGCAAACCGTCTGTTTCATGTAACATAACAAGTGTTGCAATATCACCACTTGAAATCGGCTTACCAAACACATTCTGAACTTCTTCAAGAAGTTCTGCAAGTTGCTTATCTTCCTTTAACCTTTGGGCAACAAAAACTGAATCAGGCTTTTGTTGACGAGAAAGTGGTCTTGGCTTTTTAACTTCTTTGACAGGTTCTACATTTTGCACAGTGCTATTAACCGGCATTTGATTTACAGAACCTTGATTTATCGGAATAGGATTTTGTTGTACTTGATTTACAGTAGGGTTAGGTACATTTGTTCTAGGTGTTGCGTTTCTTGAAACAGTTTCCCTAATAGGTTGTACTTTAGGCTTTTGAACCGATACATTATCTCTAAGTGGTAAATCGTAAGTATTTGAAAGTACTTCCCTACTAACCCAAAAGTTTAGGGCATCTGTAACATCATCACTATTTATACCTAGCTTGTCACTTAAAATTTCTTCTGTAAGTGTATCTCCATTATGTCGCAAAACATATAGAAGTACCTTTAGTTGATTTTCTGTTGCTAGTTTTATGTCTTCATCAACTACACTATTAGGTACTGGGAAAATAGAACCCCACTTGCCTAGATTAAGTTCAATTAACAATGCAAAACACCCTTTCTTCTAATTCTCTTTATATTGTAACACAGATTGTACCATAATTTTGACGAAAAATAAAGTTTTTTTCAAAGTTTTATCTTGACTATTTGAAATTTTATGATATAATACAATTGTTGTTAAGATATGCGGATGTAGCTCATCTGGTAGAGCGCCACCTTGCCAAGGTGGAGGTAGCGGGTTCGAGCCCCGTCATCCGCTCCAGTAAATAGTGGTTTTTGACCACTATTTTTTTATTTACACAATTTAGGAGGAAATGGTTATGACATATACATATACACCACATGGCGTTTGTTCAAGACAAATTAACTTTGAACTTGATGATGATTGTAAGGTAAGAAATGTAAAGTTTGTTGGTGGTTGTGCCGGTAATACTCAGGGTGTGGCAGCTTTGATTGAAGGTATGGATGCTGAAGAAGCTATCAAAAGACTAAAGGGTATTGACTGTAGAGGCAGAGGCACAAGTTGTCCTGATCAGCTTGCCACTGCTATTGAAGAAGCAGTTGAAGAATTTTAATTTTTCAATATAACTTTTACAGAATAGAGTTCAATAATTCAAAAAACAAAAAATTATGCCGACTAGTAATTAGTCGGCATTTTTATATTTACATTAAATTTTACTTATCTTCTGCTAGTTGTTTCTTGAAAATTGTTCTGAAAATCTTTCTTACTATTGGACCGGCATAACATAACTGCCAGAACATAGCCATAGGGAAATTCATAACTGTAATCTGTAACCAAGTTGAAACTATATTTTCTGCACCACTGTAATTAAACAGAACTGATGCAACGAAACTCATTACAGGACACATAAAACAAACTGTAAGTGCTGAAATCATTAGAGTAATAAAGATTGGTTGAGTCTTTGCAGGGTCAATAGTTTTAAATGTTAAATGCTTTACAACTCTGCCTACTACTAAAAATTCCAGTACAAAAGCTACGGCACACATAATTGGCATTTCAGAAAAAGCCATTAAGAATACTTTGTTGCTTAGTCCACCCATACTGATTGCAATGTTATAACAAATCATTGCATACACCATTAGAATAACCATCATAATGGTAAAAATAACATCTTGAAATTTTGTTTTTGGCATAAATTTTTCCTCACTTTTCTAAAAAAAAATAATAAAAAAACAACACATTAAAAATTTTGTGTTGTTCGTTATCATCACTTAGAAAAGTAATGTGCGTTTCCAATTTATACCCTATATTTAATTTGCCTTGGTTATTTTATCATAAAAGATAATATAAATCAACAATAGCGTGTAGAAAAATCTACACGCTATTTCTTTAGATTTTTATTGAAAATTACTTACTTAAGAAGTAATTCATCATTGTGAAACCTTTTTCAATGTATTCACCGGTTTTCTTAGCATTAGCTTCTGTAAATACATCTACACCACTGTTCTTTTCATCCTTGCTATTATAGATTAGGAATGGAACAGGATTTGATGAATGAGTTTTAATGTTAAGTGGAGTTGGATGGTCAGGGCATACCAAAACTGCAAAATCATCATAACCCTTTAAAAATTCAACTACAGGTGTTAAAATCTTTTCATCAATTAGTTCAATGGCCTTTACCTTGTTGTTGTATTCACCTCTATGACCACATTCATCAGGTGCTTCAACATGAATATAAACAAAGTCTTGACCTTTCTTAAATTCTTCAATAGCAGCCTTTGCTTTACCTTCAAAGTTAGTATCAATATAGCCTGTTGTACCATCAACATCAATACTATCCATATCGGCACAAATAGCAATACCCTTTAGTAGGTCAACTGCTGAAATCATTGAACCTTTCTTCTTGAACTTATTATAGAAACTGTCAAGAACAGGCTTTGTACCTTCACCCCATAGCCAAATTGAGTTAGCAGGACGCTTACCCTCAGCAACTCTCTTTTGATTTAGTGGGTGGTCTTTTAGTAGGTCATATGACTTTTTCATTAAATCATATAGTGGTTCTACCTTGCTACCTGTTGGAATATAATCCTTGATAACTCTTTCAGAAATATCATGAGGTGGTGTGAAAGAAACATTGTCTTTGTCACCGTTAGCCCATACTAAGCAATGTCTATACTGAACGCCGGCATAGAACTTAAAAATGTCATTGCCTAACTTTTCATCAATATAATCAATAAGAACCTTTGCTTCTTCTGTACTAATATCGCCACCACAATAGTCAACCATTGTTTTGTCTTCATAATTTTCTTCATCAGACAAAGTTACAAGGTTACATCTTAGTGTAACATCAGTTTCCTTTAAATCAATACCGATTGAAGCAGCTTCCAGAGGACTTCTGCCTGTATAATAAACTGCCGGTTCATAACCCAGTACAGAAAGGTTAGCAACATCAGAACCGGGTTTTAACCCCTCTGCTACTGTCTTAACCATACCTACTTCACCCTTTGATGCAAGAAAATCCATCATAGGTTTATTGGCAACTTCCATAGGAGTTTTGTTGCCTAACTTTTCAAATGGCTCATCAGCCATACCGTCACATAACATTACTAAATATTTCATTATTGGTTCTCCTTGTGTCCAATCATCTTTAAATAAGC
This sequence comes from Ruminococcoides intestinihominis, assembly GCF_040096285.1. NCBI lineage: Bacteria > Bacillati > Bacillota > Clostridia > Eubacteriales > Oscillospiraceae > Ruminococcoides > Ruminococcoides intestinihominis. Next base: position 13,771 of record NZ_JBBMEY010000002.1, read on the forward strand.
GTTAATGAAACCGTCAAGGTCGCCGTCCATAACTGCATTTACATTGCCTGTTTCATAATTTGTTCTATGGTCTTTAACAAGTGTATATGGCATAAATACATATGAACGAATCTGGCTACCCCAAGTAATTTCCTTTTGAACGCCCTTAATATCTTCGATTTTGTCTAAATGTTCTCTTTCTTTAATTTCCATCAACTTAGACATAAGCATTTTCATAGCCACATCTCTGTTCTGGTATTGGCTACGCTCAACCTGAGATGCAACAACAATACCTGTTGGAATATGTGTTAGTCTAACTGCTGATGAAGTTTTGTTAACTTTCTGTCCACCTGCACCTGATGCACGGTAAACATCCATTTTAATATCTTCGTCACGAATGTCGATTTTAATATCATCATTAATTTCAGGCATAACTTCAAGTGAACTGAAACTTGTATGTCTTCTACCTGCTGAGTCAAATGGTGATACTCTAACTAATCTATGAACACCGGCTTCACTCTTCAGGTAGCCGTAAGCATTTTCACCTTCAACTAAAAGTACAGCAGACTTTAGTCCTGCTTCATCTCCTTCTAGGTAGTCAACTTCCTTAACATTAAATCCATGGTCAGCTGCCCAACGAGTGTACATTCTGTAAAGCATTTCAGCCCAATCCTGAGCTTCTGTACCACCACTACCTGCATGGAAAGTAAGGATAGCATTGTTCTTGTCATATTCACCTGTTAGCAAAGTTTGTAGTCTTTGCTTTTCCAGAATTTCTTCTACCTTAGCAACTTCACTTTCTGCTTCTTCAAGTAGTGACAAGTCCTCTTCCTCATCTCCAAGTTCAATTAGAGTTAAGGTGTCTTCATACTTATCTACAAGCGAATTAAAGTTATCGACCTTTGCGTTAAGGTCAGAAGTTCTCTTAAGAATCTTCTGGCTCTTTTCAATATCATCATAAAAACCAGGTTCAGCAGCACGATTCTCTAACTGTTGAATTTCACTTTTAATAGCCGAAAGACCAAGTGCATCCGACAAGTCATCAATCTCAGGCTTTAAACCCTCTAGTTTTAATTTTAATTCTTCAAACTGTACCATAATACATACCTCATTTACATTATCACAATTCATTATATCCCATAATTCCGAAAATGTAAATATTCATATTAAACATAATACGAATATTAGAAAAAATGTATTGATATATGATAATATATTTGATATAATATATTAAAATTAGTAGCATAATAAGTGTATTATGTGCTAACTATACACTAATAAAAGAGAATAAAGGAAGTAAAAATGGACTATATAGGTTTTAGATGTCCTGTTTGTGACAAAAACTTTCATGCTGATGATGATGTAGTTGTTTGTCCTGTGTGTGGTACTCCCCATCACAGAAAATGTTACGAAGAACTTGGTCATTGTTACAATGAAGATAAGCATAATGAGGGCTATGACTTTGAGAAAGAAGAAAATGAAAGTGATGTTCCAGAAGGATCTGTAAAGTGCAAGAATTGTGGTGAAATTAATTCTGAGGGTACTTTTTACTGTTCAAAATGTGGCACACCTTTGATTGACATTCCGAACAATAATTTTGGTCAAAATCAAAACCAAAATACTAATCAAGGAAGTCCTTTTAACAACCAAGGTAATCCTTACGGTAATAATCAAAATGGTAATCCTTTTGGTAATAACCCTAACGGTATGCCTTTTGGTGGTTTTAATGCAGTACAGTTTGACCCTATGGGTGGTGTTGCTCCTGAAACTGAATTTGAAGATGGTGCAAAAGCCGGTGAAGTTGCTAAGCTAGTTAAGCAAAACACACCATACTATATGCAAGTATTTAACAAAATTAAGACTTTCAACAAGTCTAAGTTTAATTTTGCCGGTTTGCTTTTTGGTGGTGGTTATCTACTATATAGAAAGCAATACAAACTAGGTGGATTTATTACAGCAATAATGATTGCTTGTTACACATTTTTCACTTACGGTAATTACACAGTTATCAGTCAAGTATTAAATGATATTGTAAACACACATACAAATATGAATCCATCTGACATATATCCAATGTTTATGAGTGCAGTTGAAAAGCTGGATACCGGTGATTACTTAATAGTAATCTTCTCGTTTATATGTCTGCTTATATATTATGCATTGCATTTGGTGTGTGGATTTATAGCAAACAGATGTTACTACAAACATTGTTGCAAACAAGTAAAGAAAATTAAGTCACAGAGTTCTTCAGAAACTGCTGCTGACAATGAATTGCAAACAAAAGGTGGAGTTAATACTGCTCTAGCATTTAGCTTAATTGTTGTAATGCTAATACTTAACTATGCTCCGGTCTTTTTATTAAGATAAAAACAAGTAAAATTAAGGATTGAGGTAAATATGAAAATTACAAAGGCTGTTATTCCTGCTGCCGGTTTAGGTACAAGAGTACTACCTGCTACAAAGGCTATGCCAAAAGAAATGTTCCCTATTGTTGACAAACCTGCTATTCAGTACATTGTTGAAGAAGCTGTTAAGGCCGGTATTACTGACATTTTGATTATCACTAACAGAGGTAAAGGTGTTATTGAAGATCATTTTGACCGTGCACCTGAACTAGAAGCTGCCCTTGACAAACCTGAAAAGCAAGAAATTCTTGAAACAGTAAAGAATATTTCTAAACTTGCTAACATTACATTTATCAGACAGGTTGAAACTAAGGGTCTTGGTCATGCTATTCTAAGAGCTAAGAACTTTGTTGGCAATGAACCATTTGCCGTTATGTATGGTGATGATGTTATCATTGGTGAAAATCCTGCAATCGGTGAACTAATTGAGTCTTACGGTGAATATGGTAAGGGTGTTGTTGGTGTTAAGCTAGTACCTGAAACAGAAATTCACAAATACGGTTCACTTGCAGTTGAAAACATTCACGACAATATTTATAAGTGTACTGATATGGTTGAAAAACCACAAACTCCTGAAGAAGTGCTTTCTTGCTACTCTATTCTTGGTAGATGTGTTCTTCCACCTGAAATTTTTGAAATTCTTGAAAACACTAAGCCTGGTAAGGGTGGCGAAATTCAGCTAACTGATGCAATGAAAGAAATTGCTACTACTGTTGGTATGACTGCTGTTGAATATACAGGCACAAGATACGATATGGGTAACAAGCTAGGTATTCTTCAAGCATCAATTGAAGTTGGTATTAACCACCCTGAAGTTGGTGAGGACTTTAAGAAATATCTTAAGGAATTTGTAAAAACTCTTTAAGATTACATATTAGATAAAAAAATAGTGTGCAGAAAATTCTGCACACTTTTTTGTTACCTAACTTTATTTAAACAGAACATTAATTTTCTATTAAAGAAATTTCAATACCTACAACACCGTACTGACTTTGCTTTTCTGTAGGATAATATTTTTCCATATCCTTAGGTGTAGCCATATGAATATTACTTTCATTATAGCCACATTTATCAAGTGGTAGGTTATTATATAATTCTTCAAAAGAACTAAACTTATGTAATCCAACTACTTTAACTGATAAAGTTTCCTTATTATCGAGGTTAGTGAATGTTATAATATCCCCTACTTTTACCTTTTGTCTTTTAGGGTCAAGAAGTCTAAGTTCATAAATTTTCTCTTTATCTTTGATAGAATTAAATGGTTCACTACATAAATTCATATAATGTGTCATAGCAAATCCACCTTTATCGGATTATGCTTTTCATAATAATAATATGAAGTAAAACCAAGTTCTTTTAAGATTTCAAAGGCTTTATCAAAATCTTGAGAAAGTGCTTCTACTGTATGAGCATCACTACCTAAAGTAATTAAATAGCCACCTAATTCTTTATATCTTTTAAGGATATTTTTGTCAGGCATTGGTCTTGAAAGTGGTTTACTGATAGTAGAAGTATTGATTTCAAGTGCTTTATTGTTCTTGATTAAGGTTGAGAGAATTTCATCAATCACATTATTATACTTTGAATAATCTAGCTTAATATCAGTTCTTTCTGCAATATATCTTGCCGGATAATCAAAATGTGCTAAACTATCAAAGCCATTCCACTTTACTACTTCAAGTTGTTCATTAAAGTATTCTGTAAGTAAAGTGTCAATATTACTTTCGTTATACTCCAGAAAATAAAAGTCCTCTCTACCCCTTACTTCATGAGTTGATGCTAAGATAAAATCATAGTCACCTAAACCTAAAGCAACTTTGGTCTTTTCCGGTGAATGAGTAGGTTCACCTAGTTCAACACCTGTAAGAACTTTGATTTTGTCACTATAAACTTCTTTTAATCTCTTTGACTCAGCTACTGACTTTGGGATTTCTTCTTCAAGAACTGACTCAAATTTCTTTTCATCATAAATACCTATTGCATCACAATGGTCAGTAAAAGTAATTACATTAATATTTTTCTTAACTGCACCTTTCACCATATCCTCCATTGGTACTTCTGCATCAAAAGAAAATGATGAATGAGTGTGGCTATCACATATAATCATAAATATCACCTATAAGAAGTTTATCACATTTTGCACTTTAATGCAATAAAGTGACTTTACAATTATACGATTAAGTAGTATAATTAAAGAAATTAATTTTTGGAGGTACATTATGAAAGCTGTTATCACTGTTGTAGGTAAAGACACTGTAGGAATTCTTGCTAAAGTATCTACAGTATGTTCTGAATATGACGCAAATATCGTTGAAGTATCACAGAGCGTTCTTCAGGATATGTTTGCTATGATTATGCTTGTAGAACTAGGAAAGAAGAATTTTGGTGAACTTTCATCTACTCTTGAAAAACTTGGTGATGAAAACAACCTTAAGATTCACTCAATGCATGAAGATATTTTCAATTCAATGCACAAAATTTAAGGGGTATAAGTAATGCTAGAAACAAAAGATATTCTTGAAACAATAAATATGATTGACAATGAGGACCTTGATGTTAGAACTATAACAATGGGTATTTCTCTACTTGATTGTATGGATAATGATATAGACAAGGCTTGTCAGAAGGTTTATGACAAGGTTTGTTACAGTGCAAAAGACTTAGTAAAAACAGGTATGGATATTGAAAGCGAATATGGTATTCCTATCATTAACAAGAGAGTTTCTGTAACTCCTATCGGTATGGTTGCTGCTCCATGTAAGAACCAGGATATTACTAAGTTTGCTAAAACACTTGATAAAGCTGCTGATACACTTGGTATTAACTTTATCGGTGGTTACTCAGCACTTGTACAAAAAGGTTTTGCATCTGGTGATATGGAACTGATTAAATCTATTCCTGAAGCACTTGCTACTACTGAAAAAGTATGTTCATCTGTAAACATTGGCTCAACTAAGGCCGGTATCAATATGGATGCTGTTAAAATTATGGGTCAGATTGTTAAAGATACTGCTGAACTGACTAAGGATAAAGATTGTATTGGTGCTGCAAAGTTAGTTGTATTTTGTAATGCTCCGGAAGATAACCCATTTATGGCAGGTGCTTTCCATGGTGTTGGTGAAGCTGATAAGGTTATCAATGTTGGTGTATCAGGTCCCGGTGTTGTAAGAGCTGCTCTTACAAAATGTGAAAATCACAACATTGCTCAAATTGCCGATGTTATCAAAAAGACTGCATTTAAGATTACAAGAATGGGTCAGCTAGTTGCTCAACAGGCTAGTAAGAGACTTGATGTACCTTTTGGTATTGTTGACCTTTCTCTTGCACCTACTCCGGCAGTTGGTGACTCAGTTGCTTATATTCTGGAAGAAATGGGTCTTGAAGGTTGTGGTGCTCACGGTACTACTGCTGCTCTTGCTATGCTAAATGATGCAGTTAAAAAAGGTGGCGTTATGGCTTCTTCAAGAGTTGGTGGTCTGTCAGGTGCATTTATTCCTGTTTCTGAAGATGCCGGTATGATTGCTGCTGCTGAAAACGGTTACCTTGACATTACTAAACTAGAAAGTATGACAGCTGTTTGCTCTGTTGGTCTTGATATGATTGTTGTTCCAGGTGACACATCTGCTGATGTTATCAGTGCAGTTATTGCTGATGAAGCAGCTATCGGTATGGTTAATACTAAGACAACTGCAGTAAGACTTATCCCTGCTATTGGTAAAAAAGCCGGTGACACTCTTAACTTTGGTGGTCTACTTGGTTACGGTCCTGTTATGGAACTTAGAAAAGGTTCACCTGCTAAGTTTATTAACAGAGGTGGTCAGATTCCTGCTCCACTACAGGCACTTAAGAACTAATTAAGAATACATTTTTATATAACAAAACTCCTCACAGTTGTGAGGAGTTTATTTTTTTGCAATTATTTATTAACTTTGTTTTTCACTAAGGAAACAATAATATCTGCGATTTTATCAACAGAATATTTACTACTATTAAGTGTTAAATCATAAGTAGAGGTTGCTCCCCATTCCTTGTTAGAGAAATGTTTGCAATGATTTTTTCTTTCCGTTTCTACTCTTTTAATTTTAGCTTTAGCATCATTTTCAGACAAATCATCTCTTTTCATAACTCTTGCAATTTTATTTTCAAGGTTACTGTCAATAAAGATATGTAAAGCATTTTCATAGTCTTTAAAAATAAAGTTACCTAATCTGCCTAAGATAACACAATCGCCCTTAGATGCAAGGTCTATCATAACATTCTTTTCCACATTAAACAGTTTATCACACTTTGTGCTTTCAGCACCCTCATAATAAAACTGTGAATAGAAATTATAAAAAGCACTGTTAGCAATTTTTTGCTCATTATTCTCTACATAATGCTCTGTGTTTCCACTTTGCTCAGTTGTTAGTGTAATAATATCCTTGTCAAAATATTTAATACCTAGCTTATCAGCCACCAATTTGCCGATTTCTCGGCCACCACTACCGTAACCCCTAGCAATTGTGATAATAAGGTTGTTAGTGTTTTCTTTATGTTCAGTTGTCTCAGCTGTTGCAGATTGTGGAATAAGTAGCATTGTTAAAAAAGCAAGGTGCTTACCAAAAAACTTTGCAATTAATCCTACTATTAAAGCAGCTACAATTGTACCTTCTCTTACACCATTGATTGTGTTAAATAATATAAATGAAATTATACCGGCAGTTACTGTCATAGAAGCATCAAAACAAACCTTTGTAATACCAAAGTCAACACCAAAACTAATTGTTAGTGAACGAACAAATGACTCACCCGGAAGCATAAGAACATCAGCAATTACTTCCAAATAAACACCAAAACCAAGGATTACACAACCGATTAACAGGTAAAGAACTTTTACTACATAAATATCGCTATTAACCCAAGTTAAAAGAAACATAGAAATATCTATAAAATAACCAAACAAAATTGATACAGGAATTTGCAATAAATCTATTTTGTTAAATTTCTTTCCTAGAATAATAATCTGCAAAAGAATTAAAAATAGACTGAAATAAATTGTGAATACACCTAAAGTTGGTGTAAATTTTAGGCTAAGTACATATGGAATACTTGAAATCGGTGATGTACCCAAACTTGCTTTTGTTACAAATGCAACACCTAAAGAACTTATAAAAAGTCCAAACAAAAATACAATATATCGTCTAACTAAATTTTTCTTCTTCATATTAACACTCCTTCAAGTTTTTATTGACTCTATTTAGAAAATTTACAAATTGCATTTTCTCTTCATCAGTAAAATCTTTCAGAGCATTATTCTCTAGCTTAGCAAAAGACTCTATAACAAACTTTGCCTCTACTTTTCCCTTTTCAGTTAAATACACAAACTGAAATCTGCGATTATCAGGATCAACCTTACGGATGATAAGTTCATTCTTTTCCATTCTTGCTAAAATGCTTGTGACAGTTGCTTGTTCAATAAAACAAGACTTTGCAATATCTTTCTGTACTGCACCATCATTTTCGTAAAGGTATTCTAAGATTTTCGGTTGTCCTTTAGACAACTTTCTATCTGCTACATTGTCAAATACCTTTTTTGTGTACATTGTGTTATTCTCCATCATCAACTTATGATAGCTCATTGCCTCTCCTTCTTTCCGATAATTATAATAACACTTTGAATTCTAATTGTCAACAATAGAACTACTTTTATACAAAAGAAAAAACAGGTGCATTAGCACCCGTATTTTCTAACAAATTAACAAGTGGAACAAAACAATTCTGCATATATACATTTATCATAGGATAAATTAAAGACTAGAAATATATTTAGAATATTTTTTCCTTACAAGTAGATTATAGCACTATATAGTATTATTTGTCACTATTTGGTACAATGTTGTTATGAAATTGAAATAATTTTGTTTTAATAATTACAAATTGGTATTATTTAGTAATTATATGTCGATTAATTTTTTGACATTGTTTTGTTTAATTAAATAATTTCATTCTAACGGATTTTTAAATTTATACTCTACTTTTCTTACTCCAACATTTATTATTAAACCTATAAAAATAGCCCCACATAAAGTGGGGCTAAATGTTTGACTATTTTTTTATTAACCGATTAAGCCAGGTTTTGTATCATAGAATGATAAGAAGTCTCCCTTATCAATAATCTTATTATCATTGATGATAATCCATTTTTCTGTACCGGAAACACCGTTGTAGTCCTGAGTCTGAACTGTACCATTGTTGATGATTAAGCTATAATCAACACCATTAGCTACCTTAAATGTTGTTGTAAACCAACCATCATCACCCTTTGTTAATGACTGACCTGGCCATTTATTATAAATGTTAACAGAACCTAGTTCTGTATCATACCAAGCCCACAGTTTTGGTGTCCATGTAGCAGAACCACTGTGCTTAACATGAAGTGTTACATCATAGTTATCATCATCATAATAGAATAGTAGTAGCTGACCTGCAAACTTGTGCTGAACATCTACTGAAGAAACTTCACTTTCTACCTTATTACCATCTAGTGTATATTCATTAGCATACTTATAGGCAATTAGTTTATCAGGTGTATAAGTATCGCTCTTACCGGCAACTATATCCATTACCTTATCAGGAGCGATTGGCTTATTAGTTGACTTACTAATATATCTAATACGGATTTTATTTACTAGACCATAATCTTTGTGAGTAATCTTCTTCTGAACTAAAGTAGCATCAGCAACATTAACAACACCATCCTGGTTGTAGTCAGCTGTTTTAATCTGTTCTTCAGTTAAAGTTGCAGTTTTGCTTAGATACTTCTGAATTAGAGTAGCGTCCTTAACAGTTAACTTTGACTTACCTGTTAGGGTCTTTTTTAGATTTTCAGGTACATATTCACCATAGAGAAATGTAACTGTCTTATCAGTAGTACCGAATGTACCATACTGATCACCATCAATACCAAGAAGCTCATACTGTAACTTTAGATTTTCATCTGTCTTAGCTTCATACTTTGTACCAGCTGTACCGTATAGAACCTGCTTTGAAAGAATCTTACCTGTATCAACATCTTTGTTAACAACTGTAACCTTTGATCTATTAGTCTTGATGTTAGCCTTTTCATATGTTGACTTTTCAACAAGAACCATAGCAGTCTGTGAAGGAACTTCAATTTCATTACCCTTAATGTACTTAATTGGAGTTAGACCTGCTTCATCACTGTCGGCAATAACAACCCATTCTGTATCATTAGCAAGAGTTTTATCAAATGCCAGAGAAACTGTTGCACTCTTCTCAACATCATTATTCATAACAACAGCAAGTTTGTTCCATTCGCCTTCAGTAGCATTAGAAACTGTGTAAGAAACAATATTAGATGAATTCGTTAATGTTTGACCGAATCTGTAGTTATCCCTTAGGTTAATGTCATCTGTTGTAAATGGTGAGAATGACTTACGAATATCAAGCATACCCTTGTAGTAAGAAACTAGGTCTGCATTCTTGGAAACATCATTCCAATCAATCATATTTTCTGTAGCAGCAGAATTATATGAGTTTTCGTCACCATCTTTAGATCTACCCATTTCTTCACCTGCTAGGAAGAAGTGAAGACCCTGAGAAGTTGCACCAATTGTTTCGGCAAACTTATTGATACGAATTAGGTTATTATTTCTTGCTCTGTAATCAGATGTCTTACCATATACAGAACCCCATAGTTTATCGTATAGAGTGTTGTTATCGTGGCAAGATACATAGTTAACACACTGTGCAGGAGAATAAGCCTTCCATTTTGCAGCAGAACCGGCTGTGTTAGCTCTTACACCATATCTAACGCCCTTAGATGTATCAACTAGGTTACCTTGGATATAACCCTTAGCATCGATTGATGAGTAACTACCCTTAACAGCATCACGATACTGGTCGTTGAACATACCAACCCTGCTATCCAGAGCCTTTGTAGAACCCTGTGAAGCCATCCGTACTGTATCACCATCATAGTCTGTTAGGTCATTCTTAGTAGACATTGACCAACCTTCGCCATATACAGGCATCTTAGGGCTAATCTTGTCTAGTGTTGAACGAATATCATTCATTGTCTTAACATCATGTAGACCCATTAAGTCAAAACGGAAGCCATCAATGTGATATTCAGTTGCCCAATAGTTAACTGACTGAACCATAAAGTTATGATACATAGCTCTTTCAGAAGCTGTATCATTACCACAACCTGATGCATTTGACCATGTACCATTAGCGTTCATTCTGTAGTAATAATCAGGAACTGTACCCTGGAAAGATGTATTTGTGTTGTACATATGGTTGTATACTACGTCCATAATAACACCGATACCAGCCTTATGTAGAGCCTGAATCATCTGCTTCATTTCATTAATTCTAACATTACCATCATATGGGTTTGATGAATATGAGCCTTCTGGAACATTGTAGTTCACTGGGTCATAACCCCAGTTAAACTGATTATCAGGACCTGTTTCATCAACTGAACCAAAGTCATACATTGGGTTAATCTGAACATATGAGATACCTAGTTCTTTTAAGTAATCAACACAAGTTGGAATTGAACCTAGGTTGTTTAGAGTTGTACCTAGTTCTGTAAATGCAAGATACTTACCACGATTCTTAGCAGAAACACCTGAGCTTTCAGAATATGAGAAGTCCTTTACATGAATTTCCCAAATTGAAGCATCAGCAATGTCATCTGTTAAAACATGCTTATCCTGATCCCAACCTTCCGGATTTGTACTGGAAAGGTCACAAACCATTGAACGCTTACCGTTAACACCTGTAGCTACTGAATATACATCAGGAATTTCCTTTGTAGTAACCTTTGTACTATCAGCAATACTTGCAGCTGTTACTGTGTAAGTGTAGTATGTGTTTGCTAGATCACCATCAGCCTTTACTGAGTAAACACCTGTCTTTTCATCTAATGTTAACTCTTTTGAACCTAAGTCCTTAGCACCTTCTTCTTTATCAGAACCGGTTGCATAAAAATTAACCTTTACTGATTTAGCTGTAGGTGCCCAAACCTTGAATGTTGTTGCTTCTTTAGTATAAGTAGCACCAAGGTCTGTTCCGTTGTAGCGATACATACTATCAATTTTGTGAGCTGCTGTTTCATACTTTGTTGGTGTAGAAGCAGTAGCTGCTGATGAAGAAACTGTTGCAAATGGAATAACAGTTGCTAACATCATGATAGAAAGAACTACGGAAATAATTCTTTTCATTTTATTTATTCCTCCCTTTTTTATTAAAAAAATAATTCTTCAAAGAATATTATTTCTGAATTTCAATACCCCTAATTCTCTTCTTCTTTCTTGAAGAACGAACTTTTAGGGTAATACCGGCACCGGCTAATAGACCAAGTCCTACCAGTGCAATAGTTGTAACAAGAGCTTTTTTTCTATTGTCATTTAATTGATAATTGTAAATAACAGTTTGTTCTGCTTTTGTATAAACACCTGAGGCATTCTTTGGAGTTGATGTTAAAGTAAGATTCTCATACTCTTTAGCCTTTGTTTTATACTTCTTATCTTGTTTACCTTCCAGCTTCTTGATATCCATAATATTACCATCAGAATCCATATAGATAACATTAACTTGACATTTCTTTGTCTTTTCTTTAGTAAACTTATAAGTGACTACCTTATCACCTACTGCAAAAATACCTGCACCGTTTTCAGGTAATGCATCTGTATCAAGTACATAGCCCTTAATTGAAGGAATTTCATCAGTAAAGTACTGCTGACCGACCTGGTTCTTTAGTACTTTACTTGGAGCAATAGCTTTATCGGTTGATGAGTCAATAAACTTAATTGTTACTGTGCTATATTCACCTGTATAAGCTTCAACAGTAAATTTACAATGTTTGTTTTCAGAAGTAAATTTACCTGTTGTGCTTTCTTTGTCAATGATTTTGTATTTTCTTCTTACTGAGTCACTAGGTGTAACACTATAGCTATCACCTACTTGACCTTTAACAATTTCTGTAGAAACCTTTTCACCTGTTTTGTTATCAATATAATCAACAACTACAGCACCATCTGTTGAGTGACAATTTTTATCAAAGCTGTCTTTATCAACAAGAATCATTGCTGAACTTTGTGGAACTTCTACAGTACCTGAAACTGTACCTAGGTTTCTTAAACCGGCAGTTTCATCATTTGCAATAATTACAAAATCATCTGAATAATTCTTAATCTTGCTTAAATCAACTTTAACAGATTTATCAGGGTTACCGTTTAGAAGTACTGCAACTTTCTTAAAGTTGTCATTTTCTAATCCATCAACTGCAAAAGCAACTAACCCCTTTGTATCATTTTCAAAAAAATCCAGGTTCTTTGCAGTAGTAGTTGTTGGGTCTCTAAATGCATTAAACTTCTTGTGAATCTGTATCATACCTTTATAGTACTCTACAACATCACTGTAGTTATTAACACTTTCCCAATCAATCATATTTAGAGTTGCCGGTGACTTAAAGCTGTTTTCATCACCATCTTTACTACGGCAGAACTCTTCACCTGCTAGGAAGAATGTCATACCTTGAGCAGAAAAAATTGTTGCAGCGTTCAACTTAGTCATTTCAACTAGATTTGCATGACGCTTTCTAAAATCCTTTTCATCAGGATATAGAGAGCTAACTAACTTATCATATAAAGTATAGTTATCGTGACAACTTGAATAAACAACAGACTGTGTTGGTGCTGAAGCCCAACCGTTGACACATTCACCGGAAAGACCGATTTTGATATTACCGGTTTTCTTACCACTTGCTAAGAAACCTTTATCTGTTGCATCAAAAGTATTGCCCTTAATAGCATCACGAACTGTATCATCAAAAGCACCGATTCTACTGTCCAACTTATCCATATTAGCTTGAGTTGCTAAGGCTGTACCATCATCACAAGCAGTCTTTAAATCCCATGCTTCACCATACATTAGAATTTGTGGATTGATTTCATCAAGAGCATAACGAATTTGATTCATTGTATCACAATCATGAAGTCCCATTAAATCAAATCTAAAGCCATCAATGTGGTATTCACTAGCCCAATAAGTAATAGAATCAATCATAAATTTTCTGAACATTTTATGTTCGGAAGCAGTATCATTACCACAAGCTGAACCATCAGAAAATGTACCGTCACTATTCATTCTATAATAATAATTTGGAACTGTTCTGTTAAAATAGCTATCTTCACCTGTATAAGTATGGTTATAAACCACATCCATAATAACACCGATACCGGCATCATGAAGAGCTTTAATCATCTGTTTACATTCATTGATTCTAACATTACCGTCATAAGGGTTAGAAGAAAATGAACCTTCCGGAACATTGTAGTTTACAGGGTCATAACCCCAGTTAAACTGGTCATCCTTACCGGTTTCATCCACTGAACCAAAGTCATACATAGGGTTAATCTGTACATAGTTAACGCCAAGTTTCTTTAGATAAGAAATACAAGTAGCATTGTTGCCACTTACACCATCGACAACTGTACCATCTTCTGTAAAAGCTAAGAATTTACCTCTATTTTCTTTACTTACACCGGAATTTTCAGCATAAGAAAAGTCCTTAACTTGTACTTCCCAAATAACAGCATCTGTCTGATTCTTAACAGTTTTGTGAGTATCTTTATTCCAATCTGTTGGATTAGTTGAAGATAAATCAACAATCATACCACGCTTACCGTTAGCACCAACAGCTTTAGCATAAATATCTACTACTTCTTCAGCTTTGCCATCATTAGTAACAACATATGTATAGTATATGTTCTTTAGGTCACCTGTTAAGGTACAAGACCATACACCATTTGATTTATCAAAAGTCATATCTTGTTCCTTAAAGAAGCCATCCTTGTTTTCTTTCTCTGAGCCATACTTATAAAGTCTAACCTTAACTTCGGAAGCAGTTGGTGACCAAACCTTGAAAGTAGTAGCTTTCTTAGAATAAGTAGCACCTAGGTCATTTCCGTTATAAGATGTTTCGTCTAGTTTTGCTGCATAAACAGCATAATCTTTGGTTGTTTCAGCATTAAAATTCACTATATTTAATCCCACCATCATAACTAGTATCAAAACCATAGAAAGAATTTTTTTTATAGGCATAAAATCCCCCTTAGTTCTGTATTCATATACACTCATTCTAACAAATATTATTGTAAATAATTTTCTACAAAAGAATTAAACCGTCTTTATAGACGGTTTATGTGTAGAAAAAATAGGTCAAATTATAGACACTTTGACTATATTTTCATTTAACTTACGAAAGATTTATTAATAAAGTCATTACTCTATGCCGTACGTTGACACACCTGTTAATTCTTCTTCTATTCTAGACAATCTATTGTACTTTGCAGTTCTTTCACTTCTGCATGGCGCACCTGTTTTTATCTGTCCTGAGTTACAAGCAACTGCAATATCTGCTATTGTTGTGTCTTCACTTTCACCACTTCTGTGGGAAATTACAGTTGTATAACCGGCTTTATGGGCAAGTTCGATTGCATCAAATGTTTCTGTTAAAGTACCGATTTGGTTCATTTTCACTAAGATTGAATTGCCTGCTCCAACCTTGATACCATTATAAAGTTTATTTACATTTGTTACGAATAAATCATCACCTACTAATTGTATGTGGGATAACTTTCCGGTAAGCTCTTCCCACCCTGACCAATCAAATTCTGAAAGTCCATCTTCTATTGAGATAATAGGATATTTCTCTGTAAGATTATCAAGGTATTCAATCATATTTTCTGTAGTCATAGATATTTTTCTCTTAGGTAGATTGTACATACCCTCAGCATACCATTCTGATGAGGCAATATCTAAAGCTAATTTTGTATTTTCCGTGTTATATCCTGCTTCTTCAATTGCTTTCAAAATATATTCAAGTGCTTCTTCATCACCTGAAAGGTTTGGTGCAAAACCACCTTCATCACCTACTGCAGTAGAAAGTTTATCCTTCTTCAACAATGTTTTTAGTGTGTGGTAAATTTCCGTACATTGTCTTAATCCGTCACGGAAACTGTCAGCACCTACCGGCATAATCATAAATTCCTGAATATCCACATTGTTGTCTGAATGAGCACCACCATTTAGAATATTCATCATAGGACAAGGTAATCTATGAGCATTAAAGCCACCTAAATACCTATATAATGGTAAATTAAGTGATGATGCTGAGGCTTTTGCTACTGCAATTGAAACTGCCAAAATAGCATTTGCACCTAAGTTTTTCTTATTCTCTGTACCATCAAGGTCACACATCATTCTATCAATTAATCGTTGCTGATATGGGCTTGTACCTACTAAATGATGAGCCAAAATTTCGTTAATATTTTTTACTGCTTTGTACACTGACTTACCAAAATACACGTCATCATTATCACGAAGTTCTACTGCCTCAAATGCACCGGTTGACGCACCACTCGGAACAATTGCAGACTGTACTGTACCATCAGATAATGTTACTGTTGCTTCAACTGTTGGATTACCTCTAGAGTCTAGGACTTGTCTTCCCTTTATTTCTTCAATTAACATACACATATAAAAAACCTCCTTTATCATTATTGACAAAGGAGGTTAAATTATACTGATTAGTCTAGGTAATCTTTTAGAATTTTACTTCTTGAAGGGTGTCTTAGCTTTCTAAGAGCCTTTGCTTCAATCTGACGGATTCTCTCACGAGTAACATTGAATTCCTTACCTACTTCTTCAAGTGTACGACTTCTGCCGTCTTCAAGACCAAAACGAAGTCTTAGAACCTTTTCTTCTCTTGGAGTCAAAGTATCAAGAACTTCGTTTAGTTGTTCACGAAGTAATGTATGAGATGCAGCATCTGCAGGTGCCGGTGCATCATCATCAGGAATAAAGTCACCTAGGTGAGAATCCTCTTCTTCACCGATTGGTGTTTCCAAAGATACAGGTTCTTGAGCAACACGCATAATATCTCTAACCTTATCTACAGGCATATCAATTTCTGATGCGATTTCATCAGCAGTTGGTTCGTGACCATTCTGGTGAAGTAACTGAGAAGAAACTTTCTTTACCTTGTTAATAGTTTCAACCATATGAACAGGAATACGAATTGTTCTTCCCTGATCGGCAATAGCTCTTGTGATAGCCTGTCTAATCCACCATGTAGCATATGTTGAGAACTTAAAGCCCTTTGTATAGTCAAACTTATCAACAGCCTTTAACAAACCTAAGTTACCTTCCTGAATAAGATCTAGGAATAGCATACCTCTGCCTAGGTAACGCTTTGCAATAGAAACAACAAGTCTGAGGTTTGCTTGACATAGTCTTTTCTTAGCTTCTGTGTTGCCATCAGCAATTTTAATAGCAAGGTCAATTTCTTCTTCAGGAGAAAGCAGTGGAACTCTACCGATTTCCTTTAGATATACCTTTACCGGATCATCAATTGCAACTCTTTCTGCTGCAATTTCGTCACCTTTGCTGGATGATTTTGATGCTACGATTTCAATATCTGATAAATCAACACTGTTGTCTTCAATGATTTCGATACCCTGTGCTTCCAAACCATCATATAGCTTTTCCAGTTGTTCAGGTGAAAATTCAATTTCACCAATAGCATCAAGGATTTCTTGGTTTGAAAGGCTTCCCTTTTGTTTACCTTGTTCAAGTAAATCTTTGATTACTGTTTTCTTATCAACCTGTCCACTCATATATATCTCTCCTTATTCTCGTTTCTTCTTCAGATTATTAATCTGCTGACTAAACTCATCAAGTGATGTGTTTGCGATTTGTTCCTTTGACAACTTACCCTTTTCCTCAAAGATAACACTTATGTACTCATCCAGAGCTTGTTGAGTAGGATTTTTGTCTATTGTTTTATTGACAATAGAATAGATTTTATTTATTTCATCAAAAGTAAAATCCTCGTTTAGAGAAGTTAATGGCTCATAACCACCCTCAATTCTGTTAACAAAATAACCATATAGCTTTTTGTTAAAATCTGTGACAAATGAATCATTAGGCACTCTTGAATAAATATACTGTTCAACCTCAGGATGATTAACCATATATGATAATAACATTTCTTCGGCAATAGTTGCCCTTGGCTTATCCTTATGTTGCAAGTTTATTTTGTCTTCTCTGCCTGAAAGATTAGTTCTGATTTTTCTAAATTCTTCTTTTCTATTGCTATATTTAATTTTACTTCTAACTCTCTTTAGAGAATTAGAAATTGACTCTGTATGAACACCTGTTTCATCAGCTAACTTAGAGCTGTAAACATCTCGTTCTACATCATCATCTATTTTAGCAATTATATTAATTGCTTCATTGACATATTTAACTCTTTGGTCTGCCAGTTTTAGGTCATATTTTTTTCTTACTTTTGATAGCTGATACTCAACATCATTAAAGCTACCATTCACCAAATTATAGAAAGCAGCACCACCATTATCACCATGTTTTCTGATAAATTCATCAGGGTCTTTACCATCAGGAACTGTAAGGACTCTTATGTTAAGTCCTGTTCTTCTGAGAATTCCAATGGCTCTTTGGGTTGCTTTTTGACCTGCTTCATCGGCATCATAACAAATGATAACATCATCGGCATAACGCTTCATAACAGATGCTTGTTGACTGGTTAATGCAGTACCTAAGGTAGCAACTGCGTTCTGAAAACCGGCTTGATTTACTGCAATAACATCCATATAACCCTCACACAAAATAAGGGTTCTGTCCTGATTTTTCTTAGCATTATTAAGTGAAAATAAATTATTACTTTTACTAAATACAGGTGTATCGCTTGTGTTAAGGTACTTAGGCTTTTGGTCAGTCATAATTCTACCACCAAAGGCAATCACATTTCCCCTTACATCTATAATAGGAAACATAACTCGGTTATAAAATCTATCGTTTGTACCGTTACCACTTTTGTTCTTGTAAACAAGGTTAGCACTTATAAGTTCGTTATCCTTAAAACCTTTTTTCCTTAGATAATTTGAAAGTGCAAAGTGGTCATTAGGAGCAAAACCTAAACCAAAATGTCTGATAGTTTTGTCAGTTAGTCCTCTGCTATAAAGGTAATCTAAGCCTTCCTTACCTAAAGGACTGTACAGACATCTATGGAAAAATCTTGCAGTTTCTCTATTAGCCTCATAAATTCTTTTCTTAAGGTTTGCCATAGAATCATCATAATTACTTTCTTCCGGCATATTAAGTCCAGCTCTTTCGGCTAAAAATTTAACAGCCTCAATATAATCAAGATTTTCAATCTTCATTATAAAGGTAATTACATCACCACCGGCACCACAACCAAAGCAATAAAAAGAATTATTTTCGGTATAAATATTAAAAGATGGTGTTTTTTCGCCATGAAAAGGACAAAGTCCTACCATATTCCTACCCTTACGCTTTAGAGAAATATAATTTGATGCAAGTTCCGTAAGGTCACTACGCATTTTTAGTTCTTGCAAAAAGCTTTCCGGTAATGGCAAAATAACACTCCTTTCAATAGTTGTAAAACCTACACTATTATATACAACAAAATTTATATTATTCCTTTATTTTTTCAAAATTTTTAAAAATATTTTTGAAAAAACAGATTTTATTAGAAAAATATGTTGTTACATAGGAAAATAATCTTCATTAACAACTTCTACTTCTATCTTTCCATTTGTTGCATCAGCAAGTTTTTTGTTAAAAAATCCAAGTTCATTTATTGGAATATGAAAACTGATAATAACATTTTCCAGAAAATTTGAGTCATCAATAATACCACCACACTCCGGAATAAGTCCGGAAAGTTTTCCGTAAAAATCGTAACTCAAAGTAACAGAACAATTATAGCATTTTTCCATACGAAGAATCTTGGAGGCATCAAGAGCAATCTTTGCACCATGGCTATATGCTCTGACCAGTCCACCTGCACCAAGCATAATACCACCAAAATAACGGGTAACAACTATTACGGTATTTACCACATTATTTTTGTTAAGCACATCAAGGACAGGTACACCGGCAGTACCCTGAGGTTCTCCGTCATCAGAATAACGCTTAATAAAATCATTCTTTAAGCTATATGCATAAACATTATGAGTAGCATCATAATGTTTCTTACGCTTTTCGTTAATAAAATCAATAGCTTCCTGTTCTGTTGAAATCGGTTTACAATAGCCTATAAAACGGCTGTGCTTCTCAACAAACTCAGCTTGATTTTCTTCTTTTGTAGTATAATAAAAATCTTCCATAACAATTAAAAAAACAGGCGGTACACTAAATGTACCGCCTCAACAATTACAAAATTATTTCATACCAAAACGCTTCTTAAATCTATCAACACGTCCGCCGGTATCAACGAGCTTCTGCTTACCTGTAAAGAAAGGATGGCACTTTGAACAAATTTCAACTCTGATATTTTCCTTTGTTGAACCTGTTTCGATTACATTACCACAAGCACAAGTAATTGTTGTCTGCTTATAATCTGGATGGATACTTTCCTTCATTTCATTTCACCTCTTTCGCTGAAACCGTAAATAACAGTTTAGATTATACAACATAAATCCTGAAAATGCAAGTGTTTTTTCAAAAAAATTTTAACTTTCTAAATAATCAATTAAAGTATTGAAATTTAGACCAAGTTTTCTGGCTAAAAGAGAATTGTTTTTGCCAACATATCTCCACAAAGTATAGTCAGAGTCCATTGCAGTTACCTGCTCATTTTCTTTAGTATATCTTTGGATAAAGCCATACTCTGCACCGTACTTAATTAACCATTGATAAGCCTTAGTTTTGTTGAAAGTACTTCTCTTTTCGCTATCAAACTCAACAGAAAGACCAAGTTGTCTTTCACTATTGCCACTATCTGCAATTCTTCTATTGGCAATTGACTCGGCTTTTGTTTGGGTATATTTACCAGTGTTAAGCAAAGTGTTTACATATCCACTATAGAGAGTATGTTGGTCATCATATGAAACATAACCTCTTCTAATCTTCAGGTCAATACCATCTTTTTTAGCAGCATTTACCATTTTGTCTAGTGAATCGTAAATCATTGTGCTAACCTTTACACCACCAAAATCTTTTGTTGTTGGTACATAGTTTCTTTCCAATGGGTCAGCAACACTAACAATTTTGTATAAAGTCTTTTGTTGTTCCTTTGAGATATAGTCATCGTTGGACTTTACCACAGTTTCCTCACCTTTTGATGAGGAAACATAGGCATAGTAACTTAGGAATGAACCTAAGGCTAAAATCACAACCATAACGATAGGTAAAACATAGAACAAAATATTAATTGCATTTCCCTTTTTCCTAGGGGTATTATCTCCATAAACATAGTGTTTATCTTTTCCGGTATAAAAGCCTTCCGGCTTTGTACTGCCACCATGTCTTCCTTTGGATTTATCTTGCAAGATTTTCACCTCGTAAAATTATTACTTAATTTCTTTAGAATTGATTTCTTCAAGTGCATCTGTTAAGAACTTTTCAACACTCATTGAACCAAGGTCACCTTGTTTACGATGACGAACAGAAATACAGTTGTTTTCAATATCCTTGTCACCAACAAGAATCATATAAGGAATCTTCTCTAACTGTGCTGAACGAATCTTGTAACCAATCTTTTCTGAACGGTCATCAACTTCGCATCTGATACCCTTAGCTTCTAGCTGTTTCTTAACTTCATAAATGTAGTCAAGATGTCTGTCGGCAATTGGTAAAAGTTTTACCTGAACAGGTGCTAACCATAGTGGGAATGCACCGGCATATTTTTCGATTAATAGTGCTAATGTTCTTTCGTAGCAACCTACTGATGTACGGTGAATGATATAAGGGTTCTTCTTCTGACCATCCTTATCAACATATTCCATACCAAACTTTTCAGCTAGGAACTGGTCAATCTGGATTGTGATTAGAGTATCTTCCTTACCAAATACATTCTTAATCTGTACATCTAGCTTTGGACCATAGAAAGCAGCTTCGCCCTTACCTACTGAATAAGAAATTTCCAGGTCATCAAGAATCTTCTTCATAACGCCCTGTGCTTCATCCCAATCTTCAGCAGTACCAATATACTTTTCTGTATTTTCAGGATCCCACTGTGAGAAACGATAAGAAACATCTTCATATAGACCTAGTGTCTTCAGTGTATATTTAACTAAATCTAGGCACTGAGCAAATTCATCTTCAAGCTGGTCAGGTGTACACATTAAGTGACCTTCTGAAATTGTGAACTGTCTTACACGAATAAGGCCATGCATTTCGCCTGATGCTTCATTTCTAAATAGAGTTGAAGTTTCTGACAATCTCATTGGTAGGTCACGATATGAACGCTGTCTGTTTAGGAAAACTTGATACTGGAAAGGACAAGTCATTGGTCGAAGTGCAAATACTTCATCATCTTTTTCTTCATCACCAAGTACAAACATACCGTCTTTGTAATGATCCCAGTGACCTGAGATTTTATATAGATCAGACTTAGCCATTAAAGGTGTCTTTGTTAACTGCCAACCACGCTTTGCTTCTTCATCTTCAATCCATCTCTGTAAAATCTGAACAATCTTTGCACCCTTAGGTAGAAGTACAGGTAAACCCTGACCGATACAATCAACTGTTGTAAATAGTTCAAGTTCACGACCTAGCTTATTGTGGTCTCTTGACTTTGCTTCTTCCATCATTTCCAGGTATTCGTCAAGCATTGATGCCTTAGGGAAAGCAATACCATAAACTCTGCATAGCTGATGGTTGTTGGAATCACCTCTCCAATAAGCACCAGTACAGTTTGTTAAAGCAACAGCCTTTAGAACTGATACATCCATTAGGTGAGGACCTGCACATAGGTCAACAAATTCATCCTGCTGATAGAAAGAAATAGGTTCGTTCTTATCGGCATGTTCCTTACAAAGTTCTACCTTATAAGGTTCATTCATTTCTTCTAACTTTTTGATTGCATCCTGAGGAGAAAGTTCAAACTTTTCAAGTTTGATTTTACTCTTAACAATCTTCTTCATTTCTGCAGTAATCTTGTCTAGGTCTTCCTGTGAGAATGGCTTTTCTACATCAAAGTCATAGTAGAAACCTGTATCAATTGCAGGACCGATTGCACACTTTGCATTTGGGTAAAGTCTTTTAACTGCTTGAGCAAGTACATGAGAAGCAGTATGCCAAAATGCTTTCTTGCCATCCGGATCATCAAAAGTTAAAAAGTCTAAAGTACAATCATTATTAATTGGGGTACGAAGGTCATAAACCTCACCATCTATCTTACAAGCACAAACTTGCTTAAAAAAGCCTCCTCCGAAACCTTTTACAATTTCGTATGGTGTTGTGCCATTTTCAAATTTCTTAACGTCATTTCTTAGTTTTACACTAACCATATTGATTTCTCCTTTGTATAAAAATAAAAGTCCCAATATTCTATAAAAGAATATTGGGACGATATAAACTAAATCGTGGTTCCACCCAAGTTCGGTATAAAAACCCTCATTTACCTTTAACGGAGTTAACCGGTATGTCATTTCCTACATACACTCAAAGGTAGTAACTAAAAGCTCCTAAATATTTTGCCTTACAGCTAATAAGCAAAACTCTCTTGATTCGGTGGCTGATAATCGTGTCCTTCTCAACGCTTTAAATTTATATTATCACTTTAATTTTCTATTGTCAATTACTATTTTTAATTTTCTTCATCTTCCGGAGATAAATCTTTATCATTTTTACCGGAAGTGATTTCCAGAATAAGTCTATCAACATTAGAAATTTTTTCTTCTGTTGTAAATCCCTTGTCGTTTTCATCACTACCTGATACTACAGGATAGTCCTCAACATACTTACCATAGGTTGCACCTGTTGGGAAATACCCACTATCTTTGGTATCAATAGACTGAAAACTACTGTCGTGAGTGATGTATAGATTACCGTTCTTACGCTCTTTAGCTTGGAGTTTCTCAAAGCTTTTTAGCTTTTGATTACGGATTTCTTCATTAAGTTCAAGGATTTCTTCCTGTGACTCAATAATTCTAACTTCATCTTTATTTTTACTATACTTTGAGATTTCTAACATAAAAGCTACTGCATACAAAGCAAATAAAGTTAACTCACAAGCTTTGATGATTTCCATATAATAACCACTTGTATAACCGTTAAGAATCAGTTTTGTCACAATTTGAACATCATATGTTACAAGTACTGAAACTAAAGGAATACCAAAAAGAACAATCTCTTTCACATAATTTTTTTGGTTTAACATTGAAATTATTGAAGTAGCTGAAAGTAAATACAGTGACAAGAAAAGATAGATAAACAAATCAAGTACATCTGTCATTACAACTGAGCTTGCACTGTTCTCTGTTAAAGCAGTAAACAATTTTACAACGCACCATAAAGGTACTGTTAACATTAACAGTGAAACAGTTGATGGTGGTTTTTTGCCACTAATATGAGTCCAGCTAAGTAAGAATAAGCCAAAAGCTGCAACACAAGAAAGGATAATATTTAAAAGTGTAGTTGAAGTATAATTCTTGTAAATTAAGATTGACGGCAAGTAACAACAAACATCAACTATAAGTGCTACTGCTGAAAATAAACACATTGAACCTGCAAATGTATTCTTCTTATAATTATATACAGAAGCAGTCTTTTTATCAGTAACAGACATAATAAACAAAATAATAAATTGAACAAAAACAAGTCCTATTGTAACATATGATGCAATTATATTGTCATTGCCAAAAATACTGTTTCCGGTTTGTTCTGTATAAATTTGATACACTTTAGTTATTAACATTAACAAAATTGTAGGTATTAATGTAAACCACATCTTCTTATACTTCATAAAAATATCCTTTATAAGTTATTACATATCACGATAATGCTTTACTCTTCTCTTCTTTGACTTTTTCTGTCTGTTATGTTTAACAACAACAAATAGATAAATTGCAAATAGGATTACAACAATAATTGCTGCAATAATAAAGTAGATTGAAGTAAATACATTTTTCAAAATATCAAGCACATAAAGAAGGGTACTTCTCTCTACTGTTTCATCAGCTACAAGGTTAAAGGTAGAAACCTTTTCACCTTTATAATAAACTGATGCTTTACCTACATAGTCACCTTCTTTAATAGGTGCATCTATTGAGTCAGGAACATCTGTTTTGATAGTAATTTCTTTATCCTTAACACTGCTTGGTAGAAGAATATTGAAGTCATCTTCTGCACTTAACTGAATAGAATTTTTATTCCAAGACAAATCTACCTTTTCTTCACATACAGGAGTTTCTCTTGAAACAATTTCTTTAAGTTCAATATTTTGGAATGCCCAACGGAACAAAGCTGCTGCATCTTCCATATTATAATATTCATCAATACCTTGTTCTTCGTTATATGGTGCTTTCATAAGAACTGCCATATAACTATAACCATCAGCTACTGCCTGAGTAACTAAGCAACGACCTGCCTGATCGGTTGTACCTGTCTTGATACCCTTGGCATACTGATAATAATACTCAGTAGTTGAGTCAATTAGGTGGTTAGTTGATGAATAATATGTATCACCGATTGTATAGGAAATTGTATTTGTAATATCTGAGAATTCAGGTAGCATAAGTGCATAACTTGCAATCTTATATATATCTTCGGCAGTTGTATAGTGGTTAGGGTCATGTAGACCATGAGGGTTTACAAAATGAGTGTTCTTACACTTAAGTTCCTTAGCCTTATCATTCATCATCTGAACAAAGTGAGTAACACCACCTTCACCACCAACATAGTCAGCAAGTACAAGGGCTGCATCATTACCGGAAGAAATCATCAGACACTTTAGTAACTGTTCAATAGTAAAGGACTTACCTATATTATCGGAAACGGCAGACTGTGAACTACCTGTACCTTCCAGTGGCTTTAGGACACTTTCCTTAATCTTAACCTTCTGAGTAAAGTCACTTACATTTTCGGCAACTACTACATAAGTCATAATCTTTGTTAGAGACGCAGGGTATCT
Organism: Ruminococcoides intestinihominis; assembly: GCF_040096285.1. Taxonomy (NCBI): domain Bacteria; kingdom Bacillati; phylum Bacillota; class Clostridia; order Eubacteriales; family Oscillospiraceae; genus Ruminococcoides; species Ruminococcoides intestinihominis. The sequence goes on from NZ_JBBMEY010000002.1 coordinate 39,130, forward strand.
CTTTACATCAGCATTCTTACTATATACTGTAACACCTGTATCTAGGTTTACAAGCAAAACTGTTTCTGACTTTGTCTTTACATTACAACCAAAATCAAAGTTAGAAATAGTTGCCGAGTCCTTATTAATATTAGAAGAAGTTGTTGCACTTACCGGTAAAGCAAGTGATGAACACAAAACGAATGTAACTAAAATTACTGAAATTATTGAAAAAATTCTTTTTTTCATAGAAAAAATACCTCTTATATGTTAATATATCATATATACTATACTACAAAACTGATTTACTTTCAATCAAAATTTTAAATTTTAGGTGATACTTTTTGATTTACATAACCGGAGATAAGCATGGAGATATTTCTTTCTTTAAAAGAAAAGAAATAAAAAAGCTAAAAAAGAATGATTACTTAATAATTACAGGTGACTTTGGTTTCTTCTGGAACAACAGTAGGCAAGAAATTGAAAATCTGAAATTTTTAATGAGACAACCATATAAAATACTTTTTGTTGACGGTACTCACGAAAATTTTAATATGATAGAAAAGTACCCTATCGTAAAATTTGGTGGTGCCAAAGCTAGAAAAATTGCACACAACATTTATCATTTATTGAGAGGTCAAGTATATATTATAGAAAAGAAAGGCATCTTCACCTTTGGTGGTGGAGTTAGCAGAGATTTGCAAAAAATGCTTGACATTAATATGTGGTTCGAAAGGGAAATGCCTAGCAAGGAAGAATTTATTGAAGGTGCAAAACAACTTAATAAATTTGGTGGTAAGTTGGATTACATTATTACTCACGAACCACCTACTCAAATTAAAGGTATTATTAATCCGGACTTGGAACCTAATGCAGTTAATATTTACCTTGAACAAATTGCAGAACAAGTTACCTTTGACAAATGGTTCTTTGGATATGCACATATTGACGAAGAAGTCAGACCAAATTATTTTGGTGTGTTTAATGAACTTCTACCGGTTAATAAAAAAGAAAAACCCAGAGTTTTTTAATTAAAAACATTATGTATAAATAAAACTGCTTGAACAAATCAAGCAGTTTTTTCTTTTATAGAAATATATTAATTTAAACTTTCTCCACCTACTCTGCCAAAGAGTTGGTTAATTTCGGCCTTGATGCCTTTATATTCATCTTCACTTAGGTCACTTGATTTTTTAAGAATTTCTTCAGCACACATTTGTGCCTCATTTAAATCTTCCATATTGCCTAAATCGGCAATTTTCATTTCAGGTAAACCATGTTGTTTCTCACCAAAAAAGTCCCCGGGCCCTCTAAGTTTCAAGTCCTCATCAGCAATTTCAAAACCGTTTGAAGTGCGTTTCATAGTTTCAAGTCTTTTAATAGTATCGTGAGTTGTATTGTCGGAAACTAAGATACAATAGCTTTTTTCACTGCCTCTACCTACTCTGCCTCTTAACTGATGAAGTTGAGAAAGACCAAACCTTTCAGCATTTTCTATCATAATAATATTTGCATTTGGCACATCAACACCAACTTCAATTACTGTTGTGGAAACTAGGACTTGAATTTTGTTATCCTTAAAGTCATTCATAACCTTTTCTTTATGGGCAGGTTTCATTTTACCATGAATAAGACCTACATTTATATTTTGAAAGTCAGTATGATTTCTCAAAGTTTCTGCATACATTTCTGCTGAATGTAGGTTAAGCATTTGGTTTTCGCTTTCATCTACCAAAGGACAAACAATATAGCATTGATGACCTACTTCAACATTTTTCTTAATAAAGCCCAATGCTCTTGTTCGCTTTTTACCGTCAATCAGTAAGGTATCAATCACTTGTCTTCCGGGTGGTAATTCATCAATTATAGAAATATCAAGGTCACCGTAGATAATAAGTCCCAAAGTTCTTGGAATAGGTGTTGCACTCATTACCATTAAGTGTGGGTGATTTCCCTTTGAAAGCAAAGTTGATCTTTGACCTACACCGAATCTATGTTGTTCATCGGTTATTGCAAGTGCTAAAGACTTAAACTCAGTATCTTTTGTTAACAATGCATGAGTACCTATAATAAGGTTAGTTTCTCCCGAAGCAAGTTTTTCCCTTGCTATTTTTTTATTTTTAGGAGTTAATGAACCTGTTAGTAAATCTACATTAATGTCGGTATTTTCCAGTAATTTTGAAATACTTTCGAAATGCTGTTGAGCTAGAATTTCTGTTGGTACCATAAATGCTACTTGGTAGCCATTCTTGATAACACTATATGCTACTGCTGAGGCAACTGCAGTTTTACCTGAACCAACATCACCTTGAACAAGTCTATTCATTGGTGAGCGTTTGTTTATCATATCATTTAGACAATCATCAATAGTTCTTTTCTGTGCATTTGTTAGTTTAAACGGCAACATACTTAAGAATTCATCAGTATAATTCTTTTGGAGAACAATACCATTTTCTTCTTTAGTATTACTTTTTAGGAATTTTAGGCCTAATATCAAAACTAAAAGTTCCTCAAAAACAAGTCTTCTTCTTGAAGTATAAAGTTCGTCACTATCAAGAGGAAAATGAATTTTCCTAATTGCATAGTCAAGGCTCTGCAAGTTATATTTATCCCTTATCCATTGAGGTAATGGGTCGTTTACCTTTTTAGGTAGAAGGTCTAGGGCATTCTTCACTGCATCGGTGACAATTCGGTTATTAAGTCCGGCAGTTAAGGGATAAATAGGGTGAATTGAAGTGCCGTCACTGACCTTTGCAAATGTTGGTGCAATCATCTGTAATCCTGATTTAGCCTGAGTTATTTTTCCGAAAAAGAAATATTCTTCATTTTGCTTTATCATTTGGCTAATGTATTTATTATTAAAGTAAAGCAAAGTTACTGCACCACTATCATCATAAGCCATTGCCTTACAAATCATTTTGCCACTACCACGAGCAAAACCAACTTTGAAAGCAGTTCCTACAGTTGCCCTAATACACACATTAATACCGATTTCAGCCTCTTTGATAGGAGTAGGACTGCTCCAATCCTCATAGTTACGAGGATAATATCTAATTAAGTCACCAACAGAATATACAGAAAGGTTGTGAAAAAGTTCTGCTCTCTTCTCTCCTATTCCCTTAAGGCATTCAATTTTCTTTTTAAATAGACTTGCCATATTATACCTCATAAAATCTTATAAACAAAAAAGGCAGGAAAAATCCTGCCCTTTTAAAACTTCTAAATTAATATTCTACACCCATAATGTAGTAATATACCGGCTGGTCACCCTTGATTAGTGAAATATCAATGTTGCTACCGTACTTTTCAAGCAATGCTTCATAAGCCTCGTTAGCTTCTTCCTCTGTAATATCTTCACCGTAAATCAAAGTAACAAATGATGCACCCTTTTTGATAACTTCTTTTGCTAGTTTTAGAAGAGCTTTCTGAGAAGACTTTTCACAAACACAAAGTTTGCCGTCCTTAAGACCGATAATCTCTCCTTCTTTAATCTTCTTACCACCAAATTCGCTATCTCTGGCAGCAAATGTAATCTGTCCGGTTACAACATTCTTAACTGACTCAGACATAACTTCTAGGTTTTCTTCAACTGTAGAATCTTCATCATAGTTGATAAGAGCAGTTAAACCTTGAGAAATTGTCTTTGACTGAATTACATAAACTTCTCTGTCATTTACCATATCAACAGCTTGCTCTGCTGCCATAATGATATTCTTGTTATTTGGAAGTACAACAACTACCTTTGCAGGTGTTGCCATAATTGCATCATAAATATCATCAGTTGATGGGTTCATACTCTGACCACCTGAAACAATGTGGTTACAACCCATATCTGTAAATAGTTCAGAAAGACCTTCACCGGCTGCAACTGATACAAAACCGATTTCTTCTGTTGGTTCAGCCTTTTGTAGCTTAGGTGCTTTTTCTTCTGTAGCACCGGCATTCTTGTGCTGTTCTTTCATATTTTCAACTTTAACAGTTAGTAGCTGACCGTATTTTAGACCTTTTTGTAGTGCCATACCAGGGTTATCAGTATGAACATGAACCTTAATGATTTCTTCATCATCAACAACTACAACACAGTCACCGATTGACATTAAATATTCCTTTAGGTCTTGTGGGTCTGCTAAACACTCAGCATCTCTGCCAACAATAAACTCTGTACAATAAGTAAAGTTAATTACTTCATCAAACTGAGCTGCTGCACTTTCAAAGTTATCTGTTTTAGCTTCTGTTTCTTCTTCAAATGGGATAATCTCATCATCAGCAATTACAGAAAGCATACCCTGGAAGATAACTAACAAACCTTTACCACCGGCATCAACAACACCTGCTTTTTTAAGTACAGGTAAGAACTTTGGTGTTAGTTCAAGAGCTTCTTCTGCTGCTCTGACTACTTCTGTCCAAACGATTGTAGCATTGCCTGTTTCTGTAATAATGTTCATACCGGCTTCATAAGCCATTCTTGCAACAGTAAGGATTGTACCTTCTGCCGGTTTAGTAACAGCCTTATAAGCCTCATCAACACCAATACCTAAAGCATCAACTAAATCCTCACCATTAGCCTTTTCCTTATCCTTAAGACCTTTTGCAAAACCTCTAAAGATAATTGAAAGGATAACACCTGAGTTACCTCTGGCGTTACGAAGCATAAAGGAAGCAGTCTTGGATGCTACTTCTGAAATAGGAGCATCTTCTATCTTCTTAAGTTCCTTAGCTGCTGCAGAAATTGTCATTGACATATTTGTACCTGTATCACCGTCCGGTACAGGGAAAATATTTAAGTCATTTAGTGCTTGTTTTTGAGCACATATATTATTTGCACCTGAAATGATGGCATCTCTAAATACGTTACCTGTTATCATCTCATCACATCCTATCCTTAACGATAATTAAATTCTTAACCATTATAACACAAAAAAAGGACTTGTACAAGACAAGCCCTTAAAATAATTGTATAAAATTTCAGCTTTTTAAATAGAAAATGTTTCCAGTTGTTTTGTTATTTCATAGTTATTCAACACTTTGTTGTTATTTTATCGCTTTTTCTACTAAAAAACTCATTGCTGTGCGTTCTTCACCATTGATTTCTACATTTGTAAATGATGGTACGCATACAATGTCACATTCTTCATTTAGATATGACCTTGCAACTGCAATTGACTTTACTGCTTGGTTAGTAGCACCGGCACCTACTGCCTGAATTTCTACCTGTCCCTCTTCACGAATAACTCCGGCTATTGCACCTGCAACAGAATTTGTTACTGATTTTGAAGATACTTTTAGTGTTTCCATAATTCTTTTTCCTCCAACAAAAAAATGTTTAGTTATATTATAACTTATTAGCGTGGCAATTTCAAGAGCTTTATTACATATTTTGGTATTAATTATCTTATTTCAATTCTCTCGATATCTTTTGTTACTGCTGTTTTGTCATCAATATCAAAGATAACACAATCCATTTTACAGTCACCATCTGCATAATCAAATCTTTCCGGTAGTTTATTTCTCAGTTTACTGATAATAATTTCCGGTTTAACACCAAGTACAGAATTAATAGGACCTGTCATACCTACATCAGTTATATAACCTGTGCCATTTGGTAAAATTTCTTCATCAGCAGTTTGTACATGAGTATGTGTGCCAAATACAGCTGTAACCTTACCGTCTAGGTAATAGCCCATTGCTCTCTTTTCACCTGTTGCCTCAGCATGAAAATCAACAATCTTGATTTTGCAATCATCTAATTCTTCCAGAACTTTATCCATTGTTCTAAATGGACAATCAAGAATATTATCCATAAATGAATTACCCATAACATTAGCTACACCAACAGTAAATCTACCCATATCATATTTACAGTAACCTACTCCCGGAGTTGTACTGTTTGGAAAATTTGCAGGTCTGATGATATATGGCTTTTCATCAAGATAAGAATAAAATTCTTTTCTTCTAAATGTATGGTTACCAAGTGTAATAATATCTGCACCACTTGTAAAAATATGGTCAGCAGAAGTAGGTGTAATACCATTACCGTCACTTGCATTTTCACCATTACATATAGTTAAATCTATTGACTTAATTTTCTTTAAAGAAGGAAGTTTCTTCCTTAGAAACTCACAACCGTTTTTTCCAACAACATCGCCAATACATAAAATTCTCATATATACACACTTTCTATATTTATATAGGTGAATTATTTTCAACCTTAAATTTATAAAGATATTATAACACACTTCATTTGCATAAAAAAGTAGTATTTTAATTTCCCACAATTATTGGTGACTGTACACATAAATTCTCTGTAACTTGATAATCACAATCTATATAGTAATAATCTTTATCTTGACGGTAGGTGTATTTACATTTTTCAATATTTTTGTTGTGGAAATAAAATTTTTCTTCTAACTTTGCAAGTTTGTTCAGTTGCTTTTTATATTCTTTTACAGAAATATTCTTCTTTTCTAACTTATAAATATATTCTTCTGTTAATGAAAAAGGCAAAACAATATCATTTGTATAACCGTAATAAGTTTTTTTAGTAGATTTATAGGTATGGTACTTTATATGATTAAAGTCTATAGGAAATGAAAACCATAGTAAATTACATCTTTTTCTCTTCATCATTTCATCAGTTTCACAGAGAAATTCACTTTTCTTTTTTATCTTATATGTTCTTTCATAATGAGTTCTACCAATAATTTCACCTACTGAATGTACAAGTGTAGTTGTGGTTTCTGTATTTTCTTCACTTTCACCATTTACAACTACACCGCTAACCAGCATTTGTCCCTTTACTACTGCTGAACCTACTTTAACCATTGGTGTACCTTTTAGAACACTTGACTTTACTACTACTGCATCTCTCCTGCATTTTAAGTTTGATGGCTGATTATTTTTTAAAACTTTATTTGGTACTTTATATTTTTCTTTCACTTCTACTTCAGCTTTACAGCCCGTTAGGTTAATTGAAATCCATCTTAATTCAGGCAGTTGCTTTACCACTTTTCTTTCAATGTCCTTTAAATTCAAATTTTCTTTATACACACCGTTACGAATTCCAACATCATTTAGAACATTTAAGATTTTAGTAGTTGGTACATTGTTGTTACCGTTTACAGTTGTTACCCAAATAAATTTACTTAAAGTAAAGGTTATTAAAAGAAATATTATTGCACCAATGAAAATACCTTTCCTTGCTTTATACTTCTTAATTATAAATGGTAAACCTACTTTCTTCTTTATCCTTGTTTTTATGCCTGTTTTATATAAAGATTTTTTTAGTCTTTTATACTCTCTGACATTAACAGAAAAAGAAATACCGTCTTTGCAAGGAACAATATTCCAATATGTATAACCTTGACGGTTAAGAATGTTAATTAATCTTTCTGTAAATTTTCCTCTGGCAATATAAGTAACATAGCCACGAACATAACGAATTAACTTTACCAGCATTTACTCACCTACAATATAAATTCTATTTTTAGCACAGTACCTTCTATTACTAAAGCTGAAGAAGAAAGATATTTTAACTTTAGACTTCTTCCGTTAACTGATATAACCATTGACTTTGTATTTACCTTAATATTTTCACTTTCATATTTTAAAACACCTGTACAACCCTCAATTGTGATTTCTCTATTACCTGTCATTTCTATTAACGGTATGTTTGAAGTTAAATCTGTTGGGAAAAATCTTTCAAAATCTTTCTTCATCAAGTCACCTCTTTCACTTATTTTTACGAAAGTAAAGTTATATTTATGACTAATTGCATATATATTAAAAGTGAAGACTTTTATTAATTTTAAGAAAAACTTAATATTTCTGTTTTCTTTAGGCACAATAATCATTCTCCTAACATTTACTAGTACATATAAAGAAAGTGTTATTGAAGGTATTGATGTATGTTGTAATGTACTTTTGCCTTCTTTATTTCCATTTTTCTTTCTTAGTTCATTTGTTATATACACAAATTGCTTTCAGCCTATTGCAAAGCATTTAGGTTTTGTCAGTAAAATTTTCGGTGTATCTAAAAATGGACTTATAGCTATTCTTTTATGTTTAGTAGGTGGTTTTCCTGTGGGTGGAAAAGCTATTGCTACTTTATACTCTGAAAACAAAATTACTGAAAGTGAGGCTAAAATTTTAAGCTATTGCTTAGTTGGTGCAGGTCCCGGTTTTTTAGTTACATTTGTTGGAGAAAATTTGTTTTGCAACAAAACACTTGGTATTTATCTGTTATTTGCAAATTATCTTAGTGTTCTTTTAATTACATTTTTAAACTGCAAAATACTGAATAAACGGTCTAAAAAGCCCTATATATATAATAGTATAGAGAAAAGCAGTGATTATAGCCTTGGAGAAAGCATTGTAAATGCTACAGAAAGCAGTATTAAGTCATCACTTTCAATGTGTGGTTTCGTGATAATTTTTATTGTTTCAAACAATTTACTTAAACTTTTGCCTATACATACCGAACTGATTTCTATTATTTTAGAAATAACAAGTGGTGTTATTAATTGCAATCATATTTTATCAATAGAAGGTGTTGCCTTTTTCATTGGATTTGGTGGAATATGTGTTCACTTTCAGATTTTTGGAATTATAAAAGATATTCATATTAACAAAGTGTTTTTCTTTTTAATGAGAGTTTTACAAGGTTTAATTTCTTATGTAGTAATGTTTATTCTCTTAAAAGTTTTTCCTATATCGGCAGAAACCTTTGAAAGTATAAACAAAGAAACTACTGTAACGGTTTCTTCTACTATATGGGGAAGTTTTGCCCTTATATTTCTTTCATTAATATTCTTAGTGTCAATAAATCATAAAAACAATCAGGAGGTTAATTTATGTGCGGAATAGCAGGATGGTTTGACAAAAACATTGACTTTAGTGAAAAGAAGGAGGTTATCGGCAAAGTATCACAATCATTAATACCTAGAGGACCTGATGAGAATGGTGCTTACATTACAAATGACATTGCCCTTATACATAGGCGACTTGTAGTTATTGACAGAGAAAACGGAACTCAACCTATGACTGTACAACACAAAGACAGAAAATATACTATTGTATATAATGGTGAGTTATATAATACTGAAGAAGTCAGAACTAAACTTATCGCAAAAGGCTTTAAGTTTAGAGGAAGAAGTGACACAGAGGTTGTACTAAAATCCTACATTCAATGGGGAAAGAAATGTGTTGAAAAGTTAAATGGTATTTTTGCCTTTGGTATTTATGAAATGAAAAGCAAGGAACTTTTCATTTGTAGAGACAGAATCGGTGTAAAACCTTTGTTCTATCATCAATACAAAGGTGGCTTAATTTTTGCTTCGGAAATAAAATCTATTCTTGCTACCGGTATGGTAAAACCTACTGTTGATGAACAAGGTTTAATGGAAGTTTTCTTTATGGGACCTGCAAGAACACCGGGAGTTGGTATATTTAAGGATATTAATGAACTGTGTCCCGGTGAAATGGCTCTATACAAAAACGGAAAGCTACACAAAGAATTTTACTTTAAGCTAAAAGCAAAAGAACATACAGATGATTTACAAACTACTATTGAGAAAACAAGATACTTACTAACAGACTCAATTAAAAGACAGTTAATTTCCGATATGCCGGTATGTTTCTTCTTATCGGGTGGACTTGACAGTTCAATAATTTCTAAAGTTGCATCAATGTACTACAGAGAAAAGAACAGAGGCAGAATACACACCTTCTCTGTTGAGTATGAAGAAAATGATAAATACTTTAAGAAAAGTTTATTTCAACCTAACAGAGATGCTGACTATATTAAAATGATGGTTAAGGATACTCATAGTGTTCATAATGAAGTTATCCTAAATCATCCTCAACTTGCTGATGCACTTTATGATGCTACTGTTGCAAGAGATTTACCGGGTATGGCTGATATTGATTCTTCCCTACTGCTGTTCTGTAAAAAGATAAAACAAGAATATACAGTTGCACTTTCAGGTGAATGTGCCGATGAACTTTTTGGTGGATACCCATGGTATCACAACAAAAATATTTTATTTGAACAATGTTTCCCTTGGTCAAAAGACCAAACTATAAGAAGAAAAATTCTAAAGTCCGGCTTATTAAAAGATGGTGAAGAATATGTGCACGAAAGATACTATCAAACCTGTAGAAGAACCGAAAAGCTAAGAAGTGACACAAAAGTATCTGCAAGAATGAGAGAAATGTTTATGTTGAACTTTTACTTCTTTATGCAATGCCTACTTGATAGAAAAGACAGAATGAGTATGTACTCAGGTCTTGAAGTTAGAGTTCCATTCTGTGATTATAGAATTGTTGAATATGCTTACAATATGCCTTGGGAAATGAAAGCCTACGATGGCAGAGAAAAAGGTATTGTAAGAAAAGCATTTGAGGACATATTACCTAATGAAATATGTTGGAGAAAGAAAAGTCCTTATCCTAAAACTCACAATCCTATATATATGGAAATTGTCAGTAAAAAGGTTCAAGAAATTTTACAAAACAAAACAAGTGCATTATCCACTTTACTTAACAGAGATGGCATCAAGGATATTATGGATAATCCTGATAAGATAGAAACACCATGGTACGGTCAATTAATGAGAGCACCACAGATTATGGCTTATATTATTGAACTTGATGAATGGTTTAAAACATACAATGTTGAAATAGACATATAGAGATGAAAGCAGAGTTTTTGTAACTCTGCTTTTTTATGATTTATTTTGCACTTTTGATTTTCATATTGGTTACAAATCAATCACAATTAATCACTATTCGTTGAAATATCAACTTTGATATGTTATAATATCGTGTACGGTAAGGAGATAATAGTAATCATGAAAAAGATATTATTCATTTATAACCCTGTATCAGGTAAAGGTGCAATAAGGTCAAAGCTTTCTTATATTGTAGAAAATCTATCAACTATGGGTGTAGTAACAGTTATGCCTACTAAAGCAAAAGGCGATGCTACTATATTTGTAGTTGAAAATATGGATAATTTCGATACTATCATTTGTTCCGGTGGTGACGGTACACTTAATGAAGTTACTACAGGATATATGAAAGTAGAAAAGGAAAGAAGAAAACCTTGTGGTTATATTCCTGCTGGTACAGTTAACGACTTTGCAACTTCACTTGGCATTTCTAAAAATGTTAACAAATGTATTGACCAAATTTTGGATAGTAGTATCTTCCCTTATGATATTGGAGAATTCGGTGACAGATACTTTAACTATATTGCAGGTTTTGGTGCATTTACTGAGGTTGCTTACTCAACATCACAAAGTGTTAAAAATATGCTAGGCAAAACAGCTTATATTCTTGAGGGTATTAAAAGTCTTACAAAAATTAAAAGTGCTAATGTAAAAATTATTACAGAAAATAAAACTGTTGAAGGTAATTATATTTTCGGTATGATTTGCAATACTTTTTCTGTAGGTGGATTACTTAAAATCGACAGAGATGATGTTTCTCTTGATGACGGTAAATTTGAAGCTATCTTTGTAAAGAAACCTAAGAACCCTATTGAATTTCAAGAAACACTTAACGACACATTAAGTGGTAAGCTAAACAGTAAACACTTTGAATATTTTAGAAGTAGCAACTTTAAAATTATTAGTGAAGAACCACTTAACTGGACACTTGACGGTGAATTTGGTGGCAAAACCGATAATGTGGAAATTCATAATCATGAAAGAGCTATTGAATTTTTACGACCAAATAAAGGGTGATTAAAATCAAAAGAGAACAATTTTTAAAATGTATTAACACAATAAAAAACAATAATGCTCTGTACAAAGTAGTAAAATTCATTTACAAGTTTGTACCGTTTTCAATTTTTCTAGGCTATCCTATTCTATTATGCTACCTTTTATTTACTAAAGATATAAGGATTATCAAGGTTATTGTAATTCCTCTGGTTACATTTATTGGTGTAACTATAATGAGATTATTAATTAACAGAACAAGACCATATGAAAAATATAACTACACACCTGTGTTTCCAAAAGACACCAAAGGAAAAAGTTTTCCTTCTCGTCATGCAGCAAGTGCTTTTATACTTTCATATGCTTTTCTGTACATTAATCCGGTACTTGGAATTATCTCACTGAGTATATCTTTAGTAATGGCATCATTAAGACCACTTTGTGGTGTACACTATATTAGTGATGTTGTTGCAGGTATATTGATTAGTTCTGTTATCGGAATATTGTTTTTCTTTATATTCTGATTTATGAAATTAGAAAAATTAAACTAAGGGCGATGAATTTTTCATCGCCTTTCTTTATTATTAAATGTAAATTGTGCATAATACTTTTGTGCAAAATTTACATAAACAAGACTAAAAAATTCTATAAAAAATCAAAAATATGACGCTTTTTGATTGAAATAATGCGTTTATTTGAAGTAATTTGAAAGAAAATGAAAAATATATCAAGAAAATGCATAATTTCTATTGACAAGCTAATATTTTTATGTATAATTTAAACCATAGAAGGTGATTGAATGTTGACACAAGAAAGATTTAACACAATTCTAAATTTACTAGAAAAAAAAGGAGCTGTTACAGTTCAAGAATTATCAGAAGTTTTAGGTACTTCTGAATCAACAGTCAGACGAGATTTAAACACACTTAATGAACAAGGAAAACTTGAAAAGGTTCATGGTGGTGCCACATTAAAGAAATCTGACGATGGATTTGTAAACACCGAGGATGACTTTGTTACAAAGTCACATCTTCATTCTCAGGAAAAAGAGAACATAGCTAAGTACGCAGCATCCCTTATAAAAGATGATGATTTTGTTTACCTTGATGCCGGTACTACAACAGAAAAACTAATTAAGTATTTGCCTGAAAATATCAAAGCAACATTTGTTACTAACGGTATTGTTCATGCAAAAAGCTTAGTTAGAAAAGGACTTAGAGCATTTGTTATTGGTGGAGAATTAAAACTGATTACAGAAGCTATCATTGGCGTTACTGCTATTGAAGAACTTAACCGATATAACTTCTCAAAATGTTTCCTTGGTACTAACGGTATCTCTAAGGCAAACGGTTTTACTACACCTGACATTGATGAAGCAATGATAAAAAACAAAGCTCACGAAAAAAGCTATGTTACTTATATTCTTGCAGACCATAGTAAATTTAACAGAGTGTTTTCTGTTTCTTTTGGAGAGATGTCAAATTCTTGCATCATTACAGACAAACTTACAGATAATAGCTACAAAGACTTAGCTGTAATTAAGGAGGTAGATGGATGATTTACACAGTTACCTTTAACCCTGCAATTGACTATGTTGTTGAGTTAGTTAGTTTTAACATTGGAGAAATTAACCGTACTACAAGAGAATATATGAACCTTGGTGGTAAGGGTGTTAATGTTTCCAGAGTTCTAACAAACCTAGAAGTTCCAAATGTTGCTCTTGGTTTTGTTGCCGGTTTTACCGGTGATGCACTTAGAAACGGACTAGAAAGAATGGGTGTTAAAACCGACTTCATCAGCCTTAAAGAGGGTAACACAAGAATCAATGTAAACATTAAAGGTGTTGAAGAAACCGATATTAATGCCAGAGGACCGGAAATTCCAAACTCTGCAATTGATGAACTATTTAAAAAGCTTGATAATCTCCAGTCAGGCGACACACTTGTACTTGCCGGTTCAATCCCAACCTCTCTCCCAAATGATATGTATGAGAGAATTATGGAAAGACTATATGGCAAGGGCATAAGATTTGTTGTTGATGCTACTCGTGATTTACTTGTTAAGTCACTAAAGTATGAACCATTTCTAATCAAGCCAAATAATCACGAACTTGGTGAAATCTTTGGACTTGAACTTACAACAGACAATGAAATTATCTACTATGCCAGAGAGTTAAAGAAACAAGGTGCAAAGAATGTACTTATTTCTATGGCAGGTGACGGTGCTATTCTTGTTGATGAAAATGATGTGGCACACAAGATTGGTACACCAAAAGGTAAGGTCAAGAACTCTGTTGGTGCCGGTGACTCAATGGTTGCCGGATTCTGTGCCGGATACCTAGAAAAAGGTGACTACAAATATGCTTTAAGAATGGGTACTGCTGCCGGTAGTGCTTCAGCCTTTTCAGAAAGTCTGGCTACAAAACAGGAAGTAATAGATTTACTCAATAAAATCTAAATTTATAAACAGGAGGTAAAATTATGAGGATCGTTGATTTACTCAAAAAGGATTGTATTGAACTTGGTGTTAAGCTAAATTCAAAATCTGAAGCAATTGACAAACTAGTAGATTTGCACAACAAAGCCGGTAATCTTGTTGATGCAAAGGTCTACAAAGAAGGAATTTTGGCAAGAGAAGCCGGAGGAACTACAGCTATTGGTGACGGAATTGCAATTCCACACGCAAAGAGTGAAGCTGTTAAAGAACCTGCTCTTGCAGTAGTAACTGTACCGGATGGTGTTGATTATGAGGCTATGGACGGTAAGCCTTCTAATCTAATCTTTATGATTGCAGCACCAAATGACGGTGATGTACATCTTGAAGTTTTAGCTAGACTAATGACAATGCTAATGGACGCTGACTTTAAGAACAAGTTGCTCAACGCTCCAAATAAAGACGCTTTTCTAAAAGCAATTGATGAATTTGAAAAAGTAAAATACCCTGACGAACCTGCTAAAAAGGAACAGAAAGACGGTTACAGAATTCTTGCAGTAACTGCTTGTCCTACAGGTATCGCCCACACTTATATGGCAGCTGAAGCTCTTGAAAAAGCCGGTAAAGAAATGGGTATTCCTCTAAAGGCAGAAACTAACGGCTCAGCTGGTGCTAAGAACATTCTTACAAAGAAAGAAATTGAAGAATGTGACGGTATCATTGTTGCTGCCGATAAGAATGTTGAAATGGCTCGTTTTGACGGTAAGCCTGTTATTTCAACTAAGGTTGCTGACGGTATTCACAAGCCAAAGGAACTTATCGAAAAAATCGAAAGTGGTCAAGTTCCTATTTACCATCATCATGGTGGAGCTGCTGCTTCAAGTGATGAAATTGAAGGTGAAAGCTTTGGTAGAAAGCTTTATAAACACCTAATGAACGGTGTTTCACATATGCTACCATTCGTTGTAGCCGGTGGTCTATTTATTGCAATTGCATTCTTAATTGATACAATCTGCGGTTATGGTGGTTCAGGTAGTGGTAACTTTGGTACAATGACTCCTGCATCTGCTTTCTTAAAGACAATCGGTGGTGTTGCATTTAACCTAATGGTTCCAATCCTAGCCGGTTTCATTGCAATGAGTATTGCTGACAGACCGGGTTTGTTAGTTGGTTTAGTAGGTGGTTTCCTAGCAACTAGTGGTGCAACTTTTGCTAACCCTGGTGCTTTAACCGGTGATGCAGCTGTTGAAGCAGGTGTTGCTGCTGCAGTTCCTTCAGGATTCTTAGGTGGCTTACTTGCCGGTTTTGTAGGTGGTTGGATTATGCTAATGATTGAAAAGGCATGTGACAAACTACCTCATTCACTTGAAGGTATTAAACCTGTTCTTATTTATCCACTACTAGGTTTAGGTGCTATTGCAGTTATTATGTGTGCAGTTAACCCAATCATGGGCTGGATTAACACAAGTATGACAAATGCTCTAACAGCAATGAGCAAAACAGAAGGCTTAATGGTTCCTCTATGTGCATTACTTGCAGGTATGATGTCTATTGATATGGGTGGTCCTTTCAACAAAGCTGCTTATGTATTTGCAACAGGTATGCTTTCAACAGGTACAGATGCTTCTTATATGATTATGGCTGCTGTAATGATTGGTGGTATGGTACCTCCTATTGCTATTGCTCTATCAACAACATTTAACAAAAACAGATGGACAGCTGAAGAAAGAAAGAACGGTACTGTAAACTATATTATGGGTCTATCATTCATTTCAGAAGGTGCTATTCCTTATGCTGCAGGTCACCCTCTACAGGTTATTCCTGCTTGTATCGTAGGTTCAGCTAGTGCCGGTGCATTATCTGCTCTATTCGGTTGTAAGTTAATGGCTCCTCACGGTGGTATTTTCGTATTTGCTACAATGTCAGGTACATGGTACTGGTACATTCTTGCCCTAGCAGTTGGTTCATTTATTTCAATGATTCTACTTGCTCTATTTATGAAGAAGAAATCTAAGTAATTAAAATATAATCACAATTTAATAATATAAAACTCAATTTTGACACAATTAAATATTGATAATAATTGACTTATATTGTATAATATTTGTGATGAGAAAACTTTTTTAATCAAAGAGGAGAAATTAAAATGGTATCACAAACATTTACTATAACTAATAGTCAGGGTTTCCATATGAGACCTGCAGGAACTTTTACATCTGCAATGGGTAAGTACCAAAGCACAGTTACTATCGTTAAAGATGGCAATAGAATTGATGGTAAAAGCATTATGAACCTAATTGCTGCTTGTATCAAGTGTGGCACAGAAATCACAGTTGAGATTGAAGGTCCGGACGAAGAAGCTGCAATGAAAGAAGCTGCTGAAATGATTTTAACAGGCTTTGGTGAATAATTAATCGTTAGTTAAGTACATTAGCAGGAGAGTTATTTATTATAATTCTCCTGCTTTTTCTTTTAAGAGGTGAAATTATGTTAAAAGGTGTAAACGCATCAGAAGGTATCGGTATTGGTAAAGTAATGCTTATTGAAGAAGTTTCTCTTGATTATGAGAAGAAACAGATTACAGATACTCAAGCTGAAATTGATAGATATAGAAAAGTTTTTGACGCATATTGTGAAAAAACAGAAAAACAAGCTGAAAACATTAAGAACACTATTGGTGAAAAAGAAGCTGAC
The DNA here is from genome assembly GCF_040096285.1 of Ruminococcoides intestinihominis. Taxonomy (NCBI): domain Bacteria; kingdom Bacillati; phylum Bacillota; class Clostridia; order Eubacteriales; family Oscillospiraceae; genus Ruminococcoides; species Ruminococcoides intestinihominis. The sequence continues at coordinate 55,956 of NZ_JBBMEY010000002.1, forward strand.
ATTATTCTTGGTCACCTACTTATGATAAAAGACCCTGCAATGAGCAGTTCAATTGAAGGTAATATTTCAAGTGGTTGTTGTGCTGAAGATGCAGTTGCTCAGGTATGTGATATGTTCATCGGTGTATTTTCAATGGCTGATGATGAACTAACTAAACAGAGAGCATCTGATGTTGAAGATATTAAGAACGGTCTTATTACAATGTTACTTGGTAAGGAAGAAGTTGACATTGCCTCTGCCCCATCAGGTACAGTTCTTGTTGCTAAAGACTTAACACCATCAATGACATCTTGTATTGTAAAAGAAAACATTGTTGGTATTGTAACAGAAGTTGGTGGCAAAACAAGTCACTCTGCAATTCTAGCAAGAGCAATGGAAATTCCGGCTGTACTTTCTGTTCCTAATGTTATGGAAACATTTGAGAATGGTCAAGAAATTATTGTAGATGGTAGTCATGGTGAAGTAATTGAAAATCCTAGTGACGGTGAAATTGCTATCTATAGAGAAAAGACCATTGAATACAAAAAAGAAAAAAAAGAACTTAAGAAGTTTATCGGTAAAGAAACAGTAACTGCTGACGGTGTAAAAGTTGAGCTATGTTGCAACATTGGTAAACCTGATGATGCTGACGCAGTTCTATCTAAAGACGGTGAAGGTGTTGGTCTATTTAGAACAGAGTTTCTATATATGGACAGTTCATCTATTCCAACAGAAGAAGAACAGTTTGAGGCATATAAGAAAACTGTTCTAAAACTTGGTGACAAACCACTTATCATTCGTACACTTGATGTTGGTGGTGACAAGGATATTCCTTATCTTGGTTTATCAAAAGAGGACAATCCGTTTATGGGATTTAGAGCAGTTAGATATTGTCTACACAGAGAAGATGTTTACAAACCTCAGCTTAGAGCATTACTGAGGGCAAGTGCTTTTGGTAATATTAAGATTATGATTCCACTTGTAACTTGTATTGATGAAGTTAGAGAAGTTAAGGCTATGATTGAAAATATTAAGGCTGAGCTTGACTCTGAAAACATTGCTTACAACAAGGATATTCAAGTTGGTATAATGGTTGAAACACCTGCTGCATCTCTTATTGCTGACCTATTAGCAGAAGAAGCTGACTTCTTCTCTATCGGTACTAATGACCTTACAGGTTACACAATGGCAGTTGACAGAGGTAATGCTGATGTAGCTTACTTATACTCAGCTTTCCAACCGGCAGTACTAAGAAGTATCAAGAAAATTATTGAAGATGGTAAGGATATTATGGTTGGTATGTGTGGTGAGGCAGCTGCTGACCCATTGCTAATTCCTCTACTACTTGCTTTTGGTCTTGATGAATTTTCAGTTAGTGCAACATCTGTACTAAAGACAAGAAAGATAATCTCTCAGTGGACTATTGATGAAGCTAAAGAAATAGCAGAAAAAGCACTTACACTGAAAACAGAAAGTGAAGTTGTTGAGTACTTAACATCTGTTGCAAAGTAATTTTAATAGTAAAATCATCTACGGAGTATATGAAAATATGCTCCGTTAATTATTTAACGAATTTTAATGTTGAAAAACCACATTTTTAGGCTATATTCAATAGAAAATGTGAATATTACATTGACAAAGACTACTGAATTAGTGTAAAATGAGAGTACGGTATAAAATTATGTTAGGAAGTATACACATGTACAAAATTGTAAGTAAACAGGTGCTTAATCCTACCGTAACTAAGATGGAAATTGAAGCACCACTAATTGCTAAAAAAGCACAACCAGGTCAGTTTATTATTTTAAGAACTGACGAAAACGGTGAGAGAATTCCTCTAACTGTTGCTGATTATGACAGAGAAAAAGGTACTGTAACAATCATTTTCCAGATTGTTGGTGCTACTACTAATCAGCTAAACTCATTTAACGAAGGGGACTATATTCATGACTTTGTTGGTCCTCTAGGCAAACCAACAGAAACAGAAGGCTTAAAGAAAGTTGCTGTTGTTGGTGGTGGCGTAGGATGTGCTATTGCATTCCCTATTGCTAAGAAACTTCATAAAATGGGTGTTGAAGTTCACTCAGTAGTTGGTTTCAGAAACAAAGATCTAGTTATCCTAGAAGATGACTTTAAGAACAATTCTGATGTATTTAAGCTAATGACAGATGACGGTTCTTATGGTGAAAAGGGTCTTGTAACTAACGCTCTTGAAGAACTAATCAAAGAAGGCAACCAGTATGATGAAGTTATCACAATTGGTCCACTTATTATGATGAAATTCGTATGTCAGCTAACTAAAAAGTATGATGTAAAAACCATTGTATCAATGAACCCAATTATGATTGATGGCACAGGTATGTGTGGTGGTTGCAGACTTACAGTTGGCGGTGAAACAAAGTTCGCTTGTGTTGATGGCCCAGACTTTGACGGTCACCTTGTTGATTTTGACGAGGCTATGAAGAGAGGTCAAATGTACAAAGAATTTGAAAGACACGCTTACGAAGAAAGTTGTAACCTTCTAAATAAGGAGGTAAAATAAGATGCCAAATATGAAAATTCCAAGAACAGATATGCCACAGCAAGAACCTGCAGTAAGAGCTAAGAACTTCCTAGAAGTTGCTACAGGCTACACAATGCAGATGGCTCTTGATGAAGCAAGCAGATGCCTACACTGTAAGCACAAGCCTTGCGTAAACGGTTGTCCTGTTAATATTAATATTCCTGATTTCATTAAGATGATTACTGAAGAAAACTTTGAAGGTGCTTATCAGGTAATTTCCGAAAGCTCTTCCCTACCTGCAGTTTGTGGTAGAGTTTGTCCTCAGGAATCTCAATGTGAATCAAAGTGTGTTCGTGGTATCAAGACAGAACCTGTTGCTATCGGCAGACTAGAAAGATTTGTTGCTGACTATCACAATGAACACTCAACAGAAAAAATCCAGAAGCCTGAATCAAACGGTCATAAGGTTGCAGTTATCGGTAGTGGTCCTAGTGGTCTAACTTGTGCCGGTGACCTAGCTAAACTTGGCTATGAAGTTACTATCTTTGAAGCACTACACACAGCAGGTGGTGTTCTACAGTATGGTATCCCTGAATTTAGACTACCAAAGGCTATTGTTAATAAGGAAGTTGACAACCTAAGAGATTTAGGTGTTGATGTTGAAACAAATATGGTTATCGGTAGAGTTCTTTCTATTGATGAACTAATGGAAGATGGTTATGAAGCAGTATTTATCGGTAGTGGTGCAGGTCTTCCAAGATTTATGAACATTCCGGGTGAAAACCTAAAGGGTGTTTACTCAGCTAACGAATTCTTAACAAGAGTTAACCTAATGAAGGCTTATAAAGAAGGTAGCACAACACCAATTATGCACGCTAAGAGAGTTGCAGTTGTTGGTGGTGGTAATGTTGCTATGGATGCTGCCCGTTCAGCACTAAGACTAGGTGCAGAAGAAGTTAACATTATCTATAGAAGATCTGACGCTGAACTTCCTGCCAGAGCAGAAGAAGTACATCACGCTAAAGAAGAAGGTATTATCTTCCGTACACTTACAAACCCTGTTGAAATCCTTGGTGATGATGATGACGCAGTAACAGGCATTAAGTGTGTTGAAATGGAACTTGGCGAACCTGATGCAAGTGGTAGAAGAAGACCTATCGTTAAGGAAGGTTCTGAATTTACTATTCCTATGGATTGTGTAATTATGTCTATCGGTACATCTCCTAACCCACTAATCAAGTCAACTACAGAAGGTCTTGATACTCAGAAGTGGGGTGGCATTATTGCTGATGAAGATGGTCTAACAAGCCGTCCATTCGTATATGCAGGTGGTGACGCAGTAACAGGTGCTGCTACAGTTATCCTAGCTATGGGTGCAGGTAAAAAGGCTGCTGCTGCTATTGACGAAGCTATTAAGAATAAGTAATTTGTTCTACATATAAAAGCTACAAAAGAGCAATCACAATTGTGGTTGCTCTTTCTTGTTTATATAGAAATTGACAAAAGTAAAACCTCATCTTCTTAGATGAGGTTTATTTTTTTATTTTGCAAGTGTTACATTAAGTTTGTTATCCACATTTAGTTTAACTACTTTTGTAGATAATTTTTTGTTGCTACTTTGATACTTAATTGTATAAGTAACTTTGCCTTTCTTAAGTCCTTTAAAAGTAAAGATGTATGTTGCACCTTTATTATTGAACTTTAAATCAGCACTAATATTAGCAACTGACTTATTTGAACTATGATAAGAATAATTGTAATTAGTTGTTGATGTTGTATTTAGCTTTAGAACATAATTCTTTGGTGGAATTGTCTTAGTAACATTTTTGTTTTCATCAACAGTTAGGTTAATAGTTTTCTGACTAATTTTCTTTTTCTTTGTGCCATACTTTAGTATTGCAATAGCACTTCCCTTTTGCTTACCGGTAAAGGTAAATGTATACTTACAAGTTGTCTTTGATACATTCTTTTTCTTGACAGTAAAGTTAACTGCCTTTTTATTGTTTACTGTACAAGTCCAGCTATAGCCCTTTGACTTATTAGCATTTAGGTTTAATGTGTAATTCTTAGGTTTTGCTACTGCACTTACTGAAACAATAAAAGTTGAAAGGCAAAGTGCCAAAACTAAGAATAAGGAAATAATTTTTGAAAACTTTTTCATAATAAATACTCCTTACTTTTTCTTTTTGTTCTTAACTTTTCTATAAACTAATATAGATACTAAAACCACCAACACACCAATTAGAATACCATACTGTAAAGTCATATTGGTTTCCAGTGGGTTTTCTGCATGATTAGTACCTTTTTGTACAATAGGTACGGTTGAAGTAAATTCTTCTACTGCATTCATTGATTCAGAATTAGCAAGTAAATTGTACATAATGCCTCCATTAATCAGCTTGAACATAAAAAGTATCAACAATCATTTTAAAGAACTTCTTGTTATCCACTTTATATTCAACATATTTTTTACCATCTTTATCTTTACCGGGTACTTTCTGAATATCAGCACTTGTGATACCTTTACGGAGTAAATCGGTAGCAAGGTAGCTAACCTTTGCGGCTGACAAATTAGTTGTCATATAAGGTTTTGCTGAATTATAAATAGTAACCGGTGTAGTAATATCACTTTTTGTCATAGAAACTGTTTTGTCTATAAATGCGTTTAAATATGCCTTTTGTCTAGCCATACGGTTGTCATTATAGCTAGCAGTTTCGTGGTTTCTTGAACGAACAAAGCTCTCGGCATCTTTACCGTGAAGTTCATATGTTTGACCTTCATTGTACACAACCTTATTATTATCATCCTTATATGTAACAGGTGAAGTAACAGTAACACCACCGATAGAATCGTTTAATGCTGAGATACCACTAATATCAAGTGCAGTATAAGACTGAGCTACAGGAAGTCCATAAAACAATCTTCTTACTGACCTTACTGTATTCTCAGCTGATGTTTCTTTGCCATCACCATAAGCATAAGAAAGACAAATCTGGTTATTTTCTGTACGGATAAAGTCACCGGCAGTATTGTACAAATCAATATCTACCATTGTATTACGGCTAATTTGGAATGTTGTTGTAACACCATTGTCTGTGTCTATAGCAATTAGGTAAAGTGCATCAGCTTGACCACCTGTACCAACTACATTTTTAACAGTACCAAGTTCATCCTTATCAACACCCATAAACAATATTGAAGTCATACTGTCCTTGTATCTATAATTATGACCGTTATAGAAAATATAGTTACCGTTATCAATAACCTTTGTATCTGATGGTGGATTTAGCGACATACCACTTTTATCGAGAAGTCCATTCTTTCCACTATAATACAAGAAACCGAAAGTACCCACTACAAGTAAGCATAAACCTAAAATACAAGAAAGAATTGTAATAAGAACTTTCTTACTTTTCTTCATTTTGTGCTTATTGTGTTGACTTTTCTTACGATTTTTAGTAGGGCTAATTCTCTTTCTCTTAACAGAAGAAAGTACATAACCTGAAACACCATCAACATCAATTGCAGTATCATTTGCAATATTTTTTATTGGAGCATTCTTGTTAAAATCTTTACTTTCTTCAATTAGAGGGCTATCCTCTATTTTAATTAATTTATCGTTATTCTGTTCTTTCATTTTTTATCAATACACCTTGAACTAAAAATCGGTTTTCAGGACGGTTGTTTGTACAGGTACTAAGTGTAATTAGCTTATCGTTAATTGTTACTTTAGTGCCTTTTCTTACATTACTGACTATTGCGTTAGTAGGATTTAAACTATAGTCAATATATTCTTTAAAGACCTTATCATCTCTAAAATGGTCAAAAGAATTATTTATATGTCTATCATCATATTCATAAGCTGAATACACTTTATATGTCTTGATACTCTTAGGAGTATATACCTTAAAAGTTTTGTGCTTTGAGAAAAAGTCGGAATCTTCAAATTTATGCAAATCAGCAAACATAGTGCCATTTGCCATATTATGACCATAAAGAATAGTATTTCTGTCGGAAAAATCAGGTTGATTATAACTTTCCATATAGATAGAACCGGCATAAAGATAGTTCTTGTAATAATCTCTATGGAGATAAAAGCTTTGGTCACTTTCAGGTGCTCTCAAGATTGGATAATCAATGTTGGTGTCGGAAATTTTTATCCATCCAACAATATCCTTATTAATCTTATTTAACACCTTAAAGTCAATTGGATTTTTCTCTTTAGTTTTCTTAACATTAGGTTTGTTATCGTCTGTTAATGTTGGTGAAACAACTTGGCTGGATAACTTTTTATACTGACTCTCTCCATTAGTACAAGAAGATGTATTCAATACCAAAAATACAACACAACATATGCATAAAACAAGTGAAACTATAAAAACAATTAGCCATACAATCTTTCTTTTAGGCTTTTTTTCCGGTTCATTTTCTTTAATAATATCTTCAATAGATTTATTTTCTACTAGATTTTTATCTTCTTTCATAATAAAACTCCTTTAGAAAAATTATACCATAGTAAGGAATTTGGGTCAAACAAAAATCCCCTACTTAAAAAGTAGGGGTATAATCTTTGTGATTACTTTTTCTTTGAAGTATATTTCTTATATGCAAACAAAGAAGATAGACCTAAACCGGCAGCAATAAGAACTGAATATGCAACATAGTCACCGGTTACAGGAGATGTAGTTGAATCACCTGTACCATTTGTTCCATCTGTGCCGTTGCCACCACCGGGATTACCATTATCTCCACCATTATTAGGGTTAGTAGTTGAAGTTCTGAACCATTCACTACTATCATCCTCTGGGTTTACAGTAGAGGCATTACCATTGCTATGGTCGTCACCACCACCGGGTTTACCGGTAGGGTTTGATGGGTTATTATTAGTATTTCTTGGACGAGTTGTTGTAGCTACAGGACTTTTTCTACTAGCAGCACTAAAGCTAATTGATGATAAACAAACTGTCATTGCTACAACAGTAATTGCTAAAATTGCAAATATTTTTTTCATAATAATTTCCTCCTATATTTAAGGATAACAGTTCATATTATTCACAATTTATTATATCACAATATTAAATAAAAATAAAGTTTTTTTCTAAAAATGTTATACAAAATTATTGAGAAAATTAGTACAATTTATTGCATTAAATAGTACCTTTTGTAGAAAGCACTCCATTAATCCTTTGGTCAACAGTTGTTGCCATATCAAGAGCCTTTGCAAAGGCTTTAAATGTTGCTTCAATAATATGATGGTCGTTAACACCACGCATTTGTACAAAATGAAGATTCATCATTGCACTATATGAAATTGCATAGAAAAATTCATCAACCATACAATTATCCATTTCACCTGTTCTGTCATTTGTGAACTTTAAATCAGATACATAGTAAGGTCTGCCTGATAAATCAACACCACACATTACTAGTGTTTCATCCATTGGCAATAGAAAATTACCATATCTCTTAATGCCTGACTTATCCCCCAATGCTCTTCTGATAACTTCACCCAGAACAATACCGGTATCTTCAATGGTGTGGTGACAATCAACATTAAGGTCACCTTTAACCTTTACTTCAAGGTCAAACAGTCCATGCTTAGCAAATCCTTCTAGCATATGGTCAAAGAAACCTATGCCGGTTTTGATTTTGCTTTTGCCACTACCATCTAGGTTAATTTTAATATAAATGTCAGTTTCCTTAGTAACTCTTGTTACTTCTGCAATTCTATCCACTATAATTCTCCTTCATTCATTAAAGAATTATTCTTCTTCAAATCTAACAAGTGCTGCATTTTCATGAGCAGTTAAACTTTCACAACGAGCAAACTTAGCAACATCTTTATAAACACCCTTAAGGGCATCCTGTGAATAATAGATAATGCTTGATTTCTTTACAAAGTCATCAACTGAAAGTGGTGAGAAGAACTTTGCAGTACCGTTAGTTGGAAGAACATGGTTAGGACCTGCAAAATAGTCACCAAGTGATTCACAACTATAACTACCTAGGAAGATAGCACCGGCATTCTTTATCTTTGTCATTACTAGGAATGGATCGGCAGTCTGAATTTCAAGGTGTTCTGATGCGATTTCATTTGCTGCATCAATAGCTTCATCCATATTCTCTGCAACTAGGATATAACCAAAGTTATCAAGTGACTTTGAGATAATTTCTTTTCTTGAAAGAACTGCAACAAACTTATCAACTTCAGCAGAAACTTTCTTTGCAAATTCCTCACTGGTTGTAATAAGAATTGCTGATGCAAGTTCATCATGTTCAGCCTGACTAAGTAAATCGGCTGCAACAAATCTTGGGTTTGCAGTTTCATCGGCAATAACAAGGATTTCTGAAGGACCTGCAATACTATCAATATTAACAAATCCATAAACTGCTTTCTTAGCTAAAGCAACATAAATATTACCCGGACCTACAATCTTATCTACCTTTTTGATGCTATCTGTACCGTAAGCTAAAGCACCGATTGCCTGTGCTCCACCTACCTTGTAAACTTCATCAACACCGGCTTCATTAGCAGCAACTAAAACTGCAGGGTTAACTTCACCTTCACTGTTACAAGGTGTTGTCATAATAATTTCCTTAACACCGGCAACCTTTGCAGGAACAATGTTCATAAGTACAGATGATGGATAAACTGCCTTACCACCCGGTACATAAACACCGACTCTTTCAAGTGGTGTAACCTTCTGACCTAGGATTGTGCCATCTTCTGTTGAGTTAAACCAACTGTTCTGTCTTTGTTTTTCGTGATAAGACTTAACATTTACAAGTGACTTCTTGATAACTGTTAATAGGTCTTCTGAAACCTTAGAATAAGCATCCTTAATTTCTTCTTCTGTTACGCGGATGTTGTCTTTATTAAGGTCAAACTTATCAAACTTCTTAGTATATTCAAAAAGTGCCTTGTCGCCATTTTCCTTAATATTAGCTAAAATATCAGCTACAACACTTTCATAACTACCGTAGTTATTAGGACTTCTCTTTAGCATACCCTCAAGGATATTGTTCTTTGATTCTTTAGTTAATTTGACAATTCTCATTTTCTTATCCTCTCTTACCACTAATATATGAGTCTAGGAATGAAATTAATTCTTTCATTTCTCTTTCTGTACCGATTGTAATTCTTAGATATTCATTAATTCTTGGTGCATTAAAATGTCTAACAAAGATTTTATTTTCCTTTAATGCATTAAATAATTCTTCACCACTAATTTCATTATGCTTAGCAAAAATAAAGTTAGATGAACTATCTAGGAATGAAAAGCCTAATTTTGTAAGACTTTCTTTAGTCTTTTCTCTTGTATCAATAATCTTAGCTACTATATTCTTAAAGTATGTATCATCATTAATGGAAGCAACACCACACTTAATTGCAACATCGGACATTGTGTATGAATTATAGCTGAATTTCACTGAATTTAGAACAGAAATTAACTGTTCATTACCAATACAATAACCAATACGCATACCGGCCATTGAGCGTGACTTTGAGAATGTTCTTGTAACAATAAGGTTGTCGTACTTATTGATTAGAGAAAGTGCAGTTTCTCCGCCAAAATCAATATAAGCTTCATCAACAATAACAACCTTGTGCTTATTCTCAATAATAATATCTTCAATATCAGATAAAGAAAGTGTTAGTCCAGTTGGAGCATTTGGATTAGGAAAAACAATACCACCATTATCTACCATATAGTCCTTAGGTACAATGTTAAAGTTTTCATCCAAAGGTACTTCCCTATATTTAATTTGGAAAAGGTCTGCCCAAACTTTGTAGAAAGCATAGCTTACATCCGGAAATAAAATTTCCTTACCACTATTGAAGAATGACAAGAAACACATTGCAAGTACATCGTCAGAACCTACACCTACAAAAACATTTTCTTTCTTAAAATGATGATAGTCGGCAATAGCTTGTACCAAATCAGTAACATCCGGATCAGGATACTTTCTAAAGGAATTGTTATCCACTTTAGCAAGTGCATCCAGTACAGATGGTGATGGTGGATATGGATTTTCGTTAGTGTTTAGTTTAATAACATCATTGTCCTTAGGCTGTTCACCGGGAACATAAGGAACAACTTTTCTAAAATTGTCTTCAATCATCATTTTTCCCTCTGTTCTAAAGTCTCTTTCTTATAAATCACATAGGTTTTGTGCAAAACATTACACATCTAAATATATTATACTTCAAAAGTAACACATAGTCAATAAACAAAAGGATAAACCCCACACTATTATAGCATGGGGCTTAAAAGAGAAATATATTATGAATTTCTTACTAGCATTTTTTGAATTGCAGTACAATCCTTGATGTTAATCTTGCCACTATTGTTTACATCTGCAACTGCTTTTTGAGCATCTATTAAAGTTAATCTCTTAACAGTATGTTTCTGTAAAATTGTAGCATCTTGTACAGTAATTTTGCCATCAAGGTTCAAGTCACCAATTAAACCTTGGCGAGTTGACTTTCCTTCAATTACAATATTATTTACTGCAATTTCACCACCTGTTGGTTCGTCTGATGTATTACCACCTGCAATAGTTGTTGTTGATGTTGCAATAATTCTAACTGTAACACTCTTTGCACCGTTACATTCTTCTGGAAGTTTAACCTTGTTAATATAGTTAGTTAAAACCTTTCTGTTGTTAGAAGTAATTGTGAAATTAGAGTTTGAAATATCAGTAAAGTTTGTACCGTCAATGCTATACTGCATTTTCCAATTTGCAGGAGCTTTACTACTACCACCCATACTAATTGAGAATGATAAATCCTTACAATCAGTTCCATCAAAAGTAGTTTGAATATATGGAGTATCTCCCCAAGGGTTTTTCTTACCGGCTGACATTAGTGGTACAATTTCATCACCGTCTTTACCATACTCAGCGTCTGACCATTCAAGTGCTCTGCCGTTTTTACCATTCATAGATAGGAACAAATCAGCTTGACCGAATGTTGCTTTATAACCGGACTTATCACCATATTCTTCCAGCTTATCACCGGAATTCTTGCCTGTACTGTCAAAATAGAATTCTGAAATAGTGTTTGCACCAAGCTGATGTTCCGGTTTTGTTGGCTTTGTAGGTTCAGTTGGTTCAGTTGGTTCAGTTGGTTTTACAGGCTCTACATAATAATCAATAAACATATTTGACATATATGCAGCACGGCTAATTGCCCAATCTACCATATAATCATATACACCCTTAAATGTATTTGTATCATACTTAGTAGCAGTTGTGCTCTTTGTATATGTCTTTGTCTTGTAATCAAAACTTAGTTTATAAAGTGTGCTATGGTCTGCTAACCACTGTGGTTCTGGGTTTAACAATCTACCGGAAGTATAGTTCATTTCTGCTGAATCTTTAACTATATTGTAGTAAGCATCTGATGAATATAATTCTCCGGAAGAAATATTTTGTCCCTTAAATAGATATTCAATAGCAGGTACAAAATCTTTATACCATAGTTCGCCACTTCTCTTATAAATAACAGGGTTTTTGTACATTAGAGTACACATATTTCTATCGCCTTTAGTTGAAATATATGAACCTTCAGGCTTTGTATATGTACCACCATCAGAACCTACTGCATTACCTAGGGAGTTATCGTAATCCCATGTTGGAGCTGCATAGATTTTGTACTTACCATTAGCATCTTTTTTATTTACAAAATAGAATGAACTTATACCGGCATCCCAGTTTTTGCAATATTCATTTAGTAGGTACATTCTGGCAAATGAATCAACATCAATAACATCAGCTAAATCTTTTTGATTGTTCTTAACTGCATTATACATTTTTTCAAATTTTGCCTTAATGTAGTTATAAGCATTGCTATAGCCCTTATCTGATGAAGTAATATCAGGTGAAACTACTTCGATATTTTGATCACAAGTGTTAAAACAGAAACCTTCTGCTGCACCGTCAATCTTAATAACAAATGGGAAATCAGTTGGTGTTGTACCATCTTCGTTAATATATTCTTCACCGGTCATATCAGAAATCAAGTTATTTGAACCAACTTCAATCTTCTGACATAGCTGATATGAACCAAGATATACACCATTAATATAGAAATCAGCATATCTACTGTCTGAGTTATATGGAATACCAACTTGATCACCTAAATCATATAGGAATCTGTTTCTGGACAAAGAGTCATCTTGATAGTTAGCAACAATACTATACTTCTTAGTCTTTTCCATACCTGCAACAGAAAGTGCTGAATCAAAGTTAAGATTAAATGACTTCTTTGACTTTGCCCAAGAAGTGTTACCTCTACCCTTTACTTTCTTAATAGAAGTATCTGTAATTTTACCGTTACTTTCTGTAACTGCTGCAGTAGCCTTAGCATTATTTGACTTATTAGCACTTAGATAAGATAACAAATCTTGGCCGTTGAAACTTGCTGCATTATTTACATAAACTGCACATTCAGCACCACTTCTCATAATATTTAAAGTGTAGCTGGTTGAATTCACAGTAACAGTATATTTACTGTTTGGTGTGTAATTCATAGTAACTGTTGACTTTGATGGAATTTCAACATTACCAATCTTTACTGTTGAAGAGAATGTGTTATAAACATCAATCTTAGATTTATCAGTTGATGAAGGTAGGAAGAAATAGTAGTCACCACTATCTGTTAATTTACCTTTTTCATCATACTTATGTTGCCATATCTGCCAAGCTTCTGTTTCGTTTTCATTAGCAGATACACCGTGAACATAAAGGTTATTAGCCTTTGCATAACTAAACTTATATTCATCGGTTGAAGGTTGTGATGGTTCAGTAGGTTTAGTTTCTATAGGCTTTTCACCATATTTACCAACAGAACCATTGCCCTCTAAGTCTGTTGCAAATACACAGTTGTTGCCTTTTGCAAAATCTTCATATGTAAGAACAGGAGAATTGTTCCATAGTGTATCAGAACTGCCTCTCCAAAATCTTATTGCCTTTGCACCGGCAGTTTCATTAGTAAATGTATAACTAAACTTATAGTTACCTAAGTCATTAGTTACCTTTACCGGATTATATTTTGTTTTGTCAGCATTATTGATGGAAATGTTCTTACCGTCATTATCTGCCTTTGAATATTCTGTAAAGTTAATATACTCTGTAGCATAGGCACTAGTCCAATTATCACCACAGGATGAACAATCAAAATATACTGTATCGCCTAATTTAAAACCATCAGCCGATGTTGTTTTTGCAAATACAGCAGAGGAAGCTGTAAACATTGAAGTTACAATCATCATTACAGAAAGAATGATTGCAATGGGTTTTTTAATCATTTTTATCCCTCCTAATATATTTCATCATTATTATAAACCCATTACCTAAATAAAGCAATGAACTATTTGTAAATAACCACTTGAAATTTGTTGAATTTGCTAATTATTTTGCAATTTTTTAACAAAGTAAACTATTTAATTAACATAAAATAATGACAAATTTAAAATCATATGATATAATAATCATGGTGATTTTATGAAAATTAGTAATATGAAAAACCTAAATACTGCTTTAGATGAAAAGCAGAAGGAAATTGAAATTCACGGTAATATTAGTGACAAGGTTCTCAGAAGTGGACTTATAAGTAACATTGTTTTTGTAGGTGTGGTAACACTTATTGTGGGGATTATCGGCACAATAGTTTTCGGTATTACATACTTAATCTCAGATATTTACTGGACTATGGCAGTTGCTATTATCTCTTTATGTGTTATTCTTTTTGCAATTACAATTCTTCTAACACTTAAATTTATGCAAAAATTAAACATTGGTCTTGCAATAAAATTAAGAAAATATACTGTAAACAAAAAGTCCGGTAAAATTCTTTTAGTAAGAAAATAATTTTTACAATTAGATACGTAATGTATAATCCTATCTTCATTGAAGATGGGATTTTTCTTTTTTATAACATAAAAAAGGTTGCCCATAAAGGACAACCTTTGACTTTTACATATATTTGCTTGTGGCTTTTAGTCGAGCCATAGCTCTTGATAGAGATGCCTTTGAGTGATGATACTCAATCTGACTACGCTTTTGACGCAATGCTTCTTCAGCTCTCTCCTTAGCTTCTCTGGCTCTGTTAGCATCAATTTCGTCCGGTCTTTCACTTGTTTGAACAAGGAAAGTAACATCATTATCGATAACTTCAATAAAGCCTAAACCGGTGAATACTACTCTCTCATCTTCATCAACAGGCTTGAACTTAGTAATACCAATATCAGTAGCCATCAAAATGTTTTCATGATGAGCCAAAATACCCTTTTCACCATCAAAGCAAGGAATAGTCATTTTCTCACATTCACCATCAAAAACAACCTTATCGGCTGCCAAGATTTTTAATTTAAAAGTATTCATTATGAATCACCTTTTATTCTTTCATTGCCTTTGCTTTAGCAATAACATCTTCAAGATTACCAACATTGAAGAAAGCTGCTTCAGGATATTCATCCATTTCACCATCAATAATAGCTTTAAATGAACGGATAGTATCCTTTAGTGGAACATACTTACCAGGAACACCTGTAAATGTTTCAGCAACATGGAATGGCTGAGAAAGGAATCTCTGAATCTTTCTTGCTCTATAAACTGTAACTTTATCTTCGTCAGAAAGTTCTTCCATACCTAGGATACCGATAATATCCTGAAGTTCCTTATATTTCTGTAGAATTTCCTGAACTTTACGAGCAGTTTCATAATGTTCTTCACCAACTACATCAGGTTCAAGAATTCTTGATGTACTTTCCAGTGGGTCGATAGCCGGATAAATACCTTGTTCAACAATCTTTCTTGATAGAACAGTTGTAGCATCAAGGTGAGCGAATGTTGTTGCAGGAGCAGGGTCAGTAAGGTCATCGGCAGGAACATAAACAGCCTGAACTGATGTAACAGAACCATTCTTTGTTGATGCGATTCTTTCCTGTAATTCACCCATTTCAGTAGCTAGTGTTGGCTGATAACCAACGGCTGATGGCATACGACCTAGTAGAGCAGAAACTTCTGAACCGGCCTGTGTGAAACGGAAAATGTTATCAATAAATAGAAGAACATTCTGGTTCATTTCATCTCTAAAGTATTCAGCCATTGTTAGACCTGTTTCAGCAACTCTCATACGAGCTCCAGGTGGTTCGTTCATCTGACCAAAGACTAGTGCAGTCTTTTCAATAACACCGGACTCTGTCATTTCTGTCCAAAGGTCATTACCTTCTCTTGAACGCTCACCAACACCGGTAAAGATTGAGTAGCCACCGTGTTCAGTAGCAATGTTACGGATAAGTTCCTGAATAAGAACTGTCTTACCAACACCGGCACCACCGAACAAACCAATCTTACCACCTTTAGCATAAGGAGCAAGAAGATCAATAGCCTTGATACCTGTTTCTAGAATTTCAACAACAGGACTTTGGTCTTCAAATGAAGGTGGGTCTCTGTGAATTTCCCAATGTTGTTCATTATCTAGGTTTTCGCCACCATCAATAGTTTCACCTAGTGGGTTGAAAAGTCTGCCTAGTGTTTTTTCACCAACCGGAACTTTGATACCTGAACCGGTAGCAGTAACTTCCATATCTCTATATAAACCATCAGAAGAAGCAAGCATAATACATCTTACTTGGTCATTACCAAGGTGTTGTGCTACTTCCATAACAAGAGTTTTGCCATCATTTTCAACAGTAAGGGCATCCTTGATTTCAGGGATTGTGTCTTCAGTAAACTGTACATCAACAACAGGACCCATTACCTGAATGATTTTACCTTTATTCATTATATTCATCCTTTCATAAGTATATTATGAAAATTAACCTTTATTTTTCTGAGCTTTTGCACCGGAAATAACTTCTGTAATTTCTTGTGTAATAGCTGCTTGACGAGCTCTGTTATAAAGGACTGAAAGGTCCTTTAACATTTCCTTCGCACTATCAGTAGCAGACTGCATAGCCATCATTCTGGCATTCTGTTCACTACAGTAAGATTCAACTAAGGCACCGTAAATGTAACCGGCAATAAAGTCAGGTACAACATTATCGAAAACAGCATCAGCAGATGGTAAAAGAGTAATATTCTCAATATGAGTACCCATATCAATATGGTCTGATGTATCTGTAAATGCGTGTTTACGAAGTGGTAATAGACGCTTAACCTTTGGTTCAGTGGCAATAGCTGACTTCATATTTGTATAAACGATATAAACTTCATCAAGTTCTTTAGATTCATATAAATCCATAACAGTTTCTGCAATTTTTCTGGCTCTGTTTAAGCTAGGGTCTTGAGCAGTAAACTGGAAATGTTCGTCAACAAAAATATCTTTCTTCTTGAAATAATGACGACCAACTTGACCGATAACAAAAAGTTTATCGTTACTTGTTTTTTCTGTATCAATAATCTCTTGGGCTAACTTAATAACATTTTGGTTATAAGCACCGGCAAGACCTTTATCGGCAGTAACAACAATAATACCCTTACGCTTATCAGCGTCACCTGCAACATACTTTTGGTCACAGAAAAATCTGTTTTCAACATCAGGAACAAGTTTCAATGTTTTTCTGATTGAATCCTGTAGGCTGATAAAGTATGGATGAGTATTTTCATAATTTCTCTTAGCCTTTTTTAGCTTACTTGAAGAAATCATATACATAGCATTTGTAATCTTAAGGGTATCGTTGATACTTTTAATTCTGCTTTGGATTTCTCTTGTATTTGCCATATCAAGACTTCCTTTAACTTATAGACTTATATTCTTTTGCTACTTCAAGGATTTTATCCTTAAGTTCATCGGAAAGAACTTTCTTTTCTTCGATTTCTTTACCGATTTCAGGATGCTTAGTAGCAAAGTAATCTAGCATATTCATCTGGAATGGCTTAATATCCTTAACATCAACATCAAGCATTAGCTTGTTTTCGGCAACAACAAGTGAAATAACCTGTTGTGCCAGTGAAAGCGGATGACATAAAGGTTGCTTTAGCATTTCCATTAGGCCTTTACCAAACTGAAGTTGTTCCTTAGTTTCAGGGTCTAGGTCTGATGAGAACTGTGTAAATACTTCCATTTCTCTGTACTGAGCAAGGTCAATACGGATAGAACCGGCAGCCTTCTTCATAGCCTTTGTCTGAGCAGCACCACCAACACGGGAAACTGACAAACCAACATTAACAGCAGGACGCATACCTGAGTTAAATAGGTCACTTTCTAGGAAAATCTGACCGTCAGTAATAGAAATAACATTTGTAGGAATATAAGCTGAAACATCACCTGCTTGAGTTTCGATAATTGGTAGAGCAGTAATTGAACCACCACCGAGTTCATCAGAAAGTCTGGCTGATCTTTCAAGCAGTCTTGAATGTAGATAGAAAACATCACCTGGATAAGCTTCACGACCCGGAGATCTTTCCAGTAGAAGTGACATTGCTCTGTAAGCAACAGCATGTTTACTTAAGTCATCATATACAATAAGTACATCCTTACCCTGATACATAAAGTATTCAGCAAGTGAAGTACCTGAATATGGAGCAATATACTGAACAGGAGCAGGGTCTGATGCAGTAGCTGAAAGAACTATTGAATAATCCATTGCTCCATTCTTTTCAAGTGTGTTAACAATTCTTGCAACTGTTGATGCCTTTTGACCGATTGCAACATAAATACAAATTACATCGTTACCTTTTTGGTTTAGGATAGCATCAGTAGCAATAGAAGTTTTACCTGTCTGTCTATCACCGATAATAAGTTCACGCTGACCTCTACCGATTGGGAACATTGAGTCGATTGATAGAATACCTGTTGCCATAGGTGTGTCAACTGATTTTCTCTGTACAATTGAAGGTGCTGCACATTCGATTGGACGGTAATCGGATTCTTTAATTTCACCTTTACCGTCAATAGGAGCACCTAGGGCGTTTACAACTCTGCCAAGGAAGTTATCACCAACAGGGATACCGGCCTTTTTGTGAGTTCTTGAAACCTTAGTACCTTCGTGGATACCACGGTCTTTGTCAAAAAGAATAACACCGATTTCGTTAGCACGAATATCCTGTACCATACCTTTTGCACCATTTTCAAATACAACGATTTCGCCGTACATAGCAGCGTCAATGCCGTATACACGAGCAATACCGTCACCTAGAGAGATAACTGTACCGGTTTCTTTCTCTCCATTATCAAAATCAAAATTTTCAATTTCACTTTTTAGTATTGAAATAATTTCATCTGATCTGATTGCGCTCATTCGAGTTTACCTCCAGACTAATTTACGATTTAATGCGTTAAGTTTATTCTTGAAACTTCTGTCAAATTCATGACCGTTAGCTTCAATTACAAATCCACCAATAAGGTCAGGATTTTCAATAAGTTCAAGTTCAACCTTACTGGCATTTAGCTTTTTCTTAACGAATGCTTTTAACTTTTCTTGCTGTTCCTCAGTTGGTTTCACAACATAATAAAGATGAGCAACAACAATCTTGTTCTCTTTATTGTACCAATTATGATACTCTTTGAAAATATCATTAATAGATGTCATTCTGCCATTTTTTGAAACTACCTTGATAAAATTACAAATATCTTTTGGGAAAATCTTATCAATAATTTCATACTTTTTCGTTGGCATAATTACCGGAGAGCAAAGAACTTTCATAAGTTCCTTGCTTTCGGCAAAAGTATCTTCAGCAATACTAATAGAGTCAGCACTAACATTTAACTGGTACAACACCTTAGCATAGTTACTAACTGTTGTAGTCATTACTTGTCCTCCTCACCTAAAAACTCATCGTAGGAAGAAGTATCTGAATTGCTTGACTGTTCTTTAACAACCTTTGTTGCTGCTACAAGAGCAAGACCTGCAATTTCACTTTCAAGTTTGCTCATTGTCTTGTCATATTCAAGCTGAGCATTCTTTTGTGCTTTATCAACAATTTCTTTTGCCTGATCATTGGCAGAAGCAATAATATTGTTTTTCTGAAGTTCGGCTGTCTTTTTAGCTTCCTTAGTAATTTCAGCTGCTTTATCCTGAGCAGCCTGTACATTACCTTCGTACTCAGCCTTTAGTTTATTAGCAGCTTTCTTTGTGTCGGCTGCATTGTTTAGGTCATCCTGAATCATTTTTTCTCTTTGGTCCATAACCTTTTTGATAGGTTTTAGAAGGAAGAACTTAATAATACAGAAGAACACTAATAGGTTAATAACTGTGAATAAAATATTCCATGGATCTAAATTTAGCATTATTTATCCCACCTACCTTAGAATAGTAGAATAACAAGAAGGCCAACAACAAATCCGTAGATAGCTGTTGCTTCTGCAAGTGCTGAACCAAGAAGTAATAGCTTTGAGATTTTGCCATCTGCTTCAGGTTGACGAGCAACTGACTGAGAAGCCTTTGATGTTGCAACACCGATACCGGCACCGGCACCAAGACCTGTAAGTACGGCAATACCTGCACCCATTGCAATAGTTGGGTCACTGTTACCAGGTAGAAGTAGGATAATTAGTAGACCTACAACGAAACCGTAAATAGCTGTTGCTTCTGCAAGGGCTGAACCAAGAAGTAATAGTTTTGAAATCTTACCGTCAGCTTCAGGCTGATGAGAAACTGCTTCACAAGCCTTTGATGTTGCAATACCGATACCAACACCGGCACCAAGACCACCAAGAACTGCAAGACCGGCACCGATACCTGTATAAGATACAAGACCTTTACCTAGTTCTGCATTATCAGGAAGTAGTAGGATAATTAGTAGACCTACAACGAAACCGTAAATAGCAGTTGCTTCAGCTAGGGCTGAACCTAGAAGTAATAGCTTTGAAATCTTACCGTCAGCTTCAGGCATACGACCAACTGATTCACAAGCCTTTGATGTTGCAATACCGATACCAACACCGGCACCTGCACCTGTTAGAACTGCAAGACCTGCACCAATTGCAAGTTGAGAAACATACTGACTTGAGTTATCAGGTAGAAGTAGGATAATCAGTAGACCTACAACGAAACCATAAATAGCTGTTGCTTCAGCAAGGGCTGAACCTAGAAGCAATAGCTTAGAAATTTTACCGTCTTCTTCAGGTGCTCTGGCAACAGACTCACAAGCCTTTGCAGTAGCAATACCGATACCAACACCGGCACCCACACCTGTTAGAACTGCAACACCTGCACCAACTGCGATACCAGGGGTTGCACTTGAATCTTTTAATAATAGAATAATAAGCAAACCAACAACAAAACCGTAGATAGCTGTTGCTTCTGCAAGAGCTGAACCTAGAAGTAGAAGTTTGCTAACGTTACCGTCTGCCTCAGGCTGACGAGCAACTGCTTCAGTAGCCTTGGATGTAGCATAGCCGATACCAATACCGGCACCAAGACCGGTAAATACTGCTATACCTGCACCAATTGCAAGTAATGTCAACATAGTGAACACTCCTTAATATGTTAATTAATAATTATTCTGTTTCTATACCTTCCTTGATAAACAAAGATGTCAAGAATACAAATACATAGGCTTGAATCAAGCCATCAAAAAAGTCAAAGTATAGACTAAATGCTACCGGCACAACAACTGGAACAACACATTCGATAAGTGTCATAACAACAAAAGCACCCAGAACATTACCAAATAGTCGCATACAAAGTGAAAGTGGTCTTATTCCAATTTCAAGAATGTTAAAGGGCAACATAATCGGCGTTGGCTCAATAAAACTCTTAAGAAACTTTTTCGGACGCTTCTTAATCAAAGCTGCACCTTCAATTAGGATTATACTCATGAGAGCCAAGGCAATGGTAACTGCCAAGTCCTTTGTCGGTGACTTAAAGCCAAAAATACCTATAATGTTACTAAACCCTATATAAATAAGAACAGATATTAAGTAAGGTACATATTTTGAACCTTCCTCTCCAACCATTCCACCAACAAATTTATAGAGCCAGTTTACACAAAACTCTAAGAAAACTTGTTTTCTGCTAGGATTTTTCACCCTCAGATTTCTTACAAGAATAAGACATAATGCAAGGAATACTGCCATTATAATCCAAGTGACAACAACCGACTCGTAAACTTTGATACCACCAAAGATTGGGATTGTAAACACAGGTTCACAGGTCATTTCCTGTTGGATTGATTCTGCAATATTGCCCATAATGTCGCCTCCTCTTCCATATAAAATTGTTTGGTTACGGTTCACTACAAAATATAGTGTGCCAATAATCTTATAACACCCATATTATCCGACTTTTGATTTAAAATGTCAATATTTTAACAGACATTTTGTAAAAAACTACAAAAAATTCAATAAACATTAGTACATTTTGTGTTTTTGCAAGTGATTGTTGTTTGTATTGCAAAATTTATATTAAAATATATTATTATAAACATAATTCATATATATTTTTGCAATATAACAAAGTATCACTTTCATCACTAGAATTTTAACTTGTAAATAATTCCCATCTATTTGTGGGTAATATTCAACAAAGTCAGCTTTTATGAGGATTATTTTACTTTATTTTAGTTTCTGTTTAGTAAATTTTTTCTTAACATATATATTTTATATTTACTTTATAGAATAATAAAGAAAACCAGTGCTAAAAAAGCACCGGTTTAGTTATATTATGTATTCAATTATTTAATTAATTCAGGAAGTTTGCGCATCCAATGGCTGATATTAATATGTTGTGGGCAAATTGACTCACACCATTTGCAATTTGTACAATCAGTTGCACTGCCACCTACCAAGGCAACACTGCCATCATAAAATTCTTTTGCAACCTTTACACTACTGTGAATACCAATCTTGTTAATTGCTTCAAGATTTCTAGGTATCATAACATGTTGAGGACAACGGTTACACTTATAGCAACCGTTACAATGAATCATTCTTGAATTAATATAGGTTTGCTGAGCTTTCTTAATAGCCATAATACGCTTACCACTAAGCATACCGATTGAAGAAACCTTTGCATATTCAAGGTTCTGATTAATATGTTCAAAACTACCCATATCAGAAAGTACACAACTGACACCTTCTTTATCCCAAAGATACTGCATTGCAATTTCTACAGGTTTAGCACAAATTTCATCAAATACAATTTGTGTAGACTTAGGTACATTGGCAAGATAACCACTTCTAAGTGGTTCCATAATATTAACTGCCATTCCCTTTTCCTTGGCATATTCAAGGCCTCTTAGACCTGCTTGATATTCTTCATCAATATAGTTAAGGTGAATTTGGCAAAAATCCCAATGTTCCCAATAGTCACAAATCCACTTAAACATATCAAAGTCATCATTAAATGAAAAACCAATGTAACGAATTCTACCGTCACGCTTTGCTTTATAAAGATGTTCAAGTACATTATACTTTAGGACTTTGTTGTCCCAGAAATTAGCATCAAGAGAATGAAGCATATAAAAATCAATTTGATTTACATTCATTCTTCTCATTTGTTCAGCTAAAATTCTGTCAAAATCATACTCGTTATTGTATTCCCATACAGGTGCTTTTGAAGCTAAATAAACCTTACTTCTGTAACCGTTCTTTAATGCTTTACCGGTAACAATTTCAGCTTGTCCGTCCTGATAGGAATAAGCAGTATCTATATAGTTAACACCATTATCAATGGCATACCTTATTAATTCAATAGACTTTTCTTGGTCGATAGTGTTGGAATTAGGAAACATAGGAAGTCGCATTGTACCAAAACCCAATGCAGAAACCTTTATACCGGTGTTTCCAAAATTTCTATACTGCACCTCAACACCTCCACATTTAAACATACCACAACATGATACCACAATATTTAGTGGAATACAAGGTACATTTTTGACATTATTTAGTTATATGTACATCTAATTGATTGTACGGAATTGCTATATTATTTCGGTCTAATGCCTTTTTCATACTTTCAATCATATCGTGATATACATCCCAATAGTCTTCAGTCTTAACCCAAACTTTTACCACCATATCAAGTGAACTGTCACCTAATGCATTTAGTCTTACAAAAGGCATTTCATCCTCTGTGATAACCTTATCGTTAGATAAAGCAACATCCATTAAGATTTTCTTCACTTCTTCAATATCGGCATTATAATCAACAGGTACATGGAAATCCAGTCTTCTCTTATCTTCTGCTGTAAAGTTTACAACTTCTTTTGACGAGATTACGCTGTTAGGAATCATAATATATCTATGGTCAGCAGTAAGTACCTTTGTGTGCATTAAATCAATTTGAAGTACAGTACATCTTTCACCGTTAATTTCAATTACATCATCGGTTACGAACGGCTTTGTAAAAAGAAGAATAATACCACAAGCAATGTTGGATAAACTATCCTTTAGAGCTAAAGCTATTGCAGCAGCACTGGCTGAGAAAAATGCTACCAAACCCGTTGTTGAGATACCTATATATGATAAAGCACTCATTATAATCACAACATAACAAGCAATTTTTATTGCATTTACAAGGAACTTTGAAAGTGAAAAGTCTATATTGGCCTTATCTAGACCTTTTCTAACTACTTTTGAAAAGGCTTTTGTTGCAAAATAACCACCTACTAAAATGATTATCATTATTAATAATCCTTCCCAATTAAAGTTTTCAAAAAATCTTGAAATCACTTTCCAAGTATGAGTAAAAAACTTTTCCATTGCAAAATCTCCTTACTTTACAAGCCCACTACGAAATTCCATATTGATTTGTGCAATTTCTTTTTCACCGTCAATATATGGCTGGTACATAGTCATTGCATCAAAACCTACAGAACCTTCACAACTGTCTTCATTATAAGCTAAAGAAGTTTTGATAATTTCAATTCTTTCTTCTCTTGTTGTATCAGCAATTTTAATTGACTTATACATTTTAATTCCAGCTTTCTAATATAATATAAAAAAGAATTATACAATTTCAGTATCTCTGCCATTTACATCAATGTCATACTGTCTGCCATTGTAGTTAAATGAGAAATGGTGAGGGTTATCATCAGTATTAACACAAACTACTGTTGTTTCACCATTAAAGTTACGAGCAAATGCCCAGTACAAACATTCATTGCTAATCTGAACATAATCACCGTACTTTAGAGGAACACTATTCTTACGAATTTCTGCTAATTTCTTAATATGGTCAACAAGTTCTTGATTTTCAATAGGAATATTATCCACATCAATAGTAGGTCTTAGTTCAATATCTCCACCATCATTTTTGTGACCTTTTATTCCCCATTCACTACCATAATAAATTGATGGTACACCGGGTAAAGTATAAAGAATTGAATAAACATTAAACAAATCTTTAGGGTCATTGATTAATGATGCAACTCTGTTAACATCATGATTATCAACAAAGTTATAAAGCAACTTGCCTTTGTACAGTCCCCATTCATTGTTAAATTCTCTGTTTACATTGTAACCAATATCACAAAGGTTCTTTGAATTTAAGCTATTGTAAATACCGTTAAATAGTGAATAGTTAGTAACTGAGTCAAGTAAATCAGGTTGCAACCATCTTGTATATTCACCGTTAATGATTTCACCCATTAGCCAGAAATCACTTTTCTTAGCAGTTGTTCTCTGCTTTAATTCACGGAAGAATTGTAAATCAATACAATCTGCTGCATCAAGTCTGATACCATCAATATCCCATTCATCAATCCACATTTCTACTGCGTCAAGTAGGTGGTTTCTTACATCAGGATTCTGCATATTAAGTTTAACAAGCAGTTCATGACCTTCCCAACTGTCATAATGAAAACCGTCATTATAACTATTGTTAAAATCAAATCTTAGACCACTAAACCAAGAGCAATACTGAGAGCCTTCCCTATGCTTTCTTACTTCTTCAAAGGCAAAGAACTTTCTGCCTACATGGTTAAACACACCGTCAAGAACAATCTTAATGTCATTTTTCTTTAGTTCCTGTGCAACCTTTTTAAAATCTTCATTTGTACCAAGTCTGGTGTCAATTCTTCTATAATCAGTTGTATCATAACCGTGAGTTGCACTTTGGAAAATCGGTCCAATATAAAGAGCGTTAATTCCTATATACTTCATATGAGGAATGTAGTCAATTAGCTTTAAGATTTTGTGGGATTCATTATCTCCACCTTTATTTTCCATATCACATCCGAAAAAACCTAAAGGATAAATGTGATAAAACATTGATTCATTAATCCATTTTGTTTCCATAACTGTACCTCTCAGAAACATTCTATTATCCATTTTAACGAATAAACACCTTAATTGCAACAAAAGTTTGTAGAATAGGTATATATTTATTCAACATTAATATAATTTATGTTGATTATTTGTGTAAAACCGAAAATTTTTATTTCATATTGAGTTAACAATACTTATGTGCTACAATTGGAAATGTGGTATTAGCAAATTACAAAGGAGGAATACATTTGAAAAAAATAGTAACAATTTTACTGGCAGGCTTAATGTGTGGTGCAATTCTTGCAGGTTGTGGAAATAGCGAAGCCCCTAAGCAAGTACTTAAAGGATATAGCGACAGTGAAACTTATTCTGATGGTGATGAAAGTTCTACTCAACAGAATTTTAGTAAATACACTTACGACAAAAGTTATGACAGTAAGTTTAGCAAAGATGAAAATTATACAAAGGTTACTTCTAAAAACAAGGAAGATATTACCGGTTATTTTCAGGACTTTGACACTTGGGGTACTACAAGTTCCTTTAGTGACCATTACGACTTTAAAACTGATATGATTACCGAAGGTGACTACTACTGTATTGCAGATGAAAATGTTAATGTAAGCTCAGTTGGTCAAAGAAAAGCAGTTAAGATTTATCACGAATATTCTGTATATTATTATGATACAGAAAGTCATACACTTTACTACATTCACAACAACCTTAACGAAAGTTAATTAAAAAAACAATGCCCTTATAGGAATAAAACCTATAAGGGCTACTTTTTTATCTGAAATTAATGTGCAATAGAAGTTAATTTTCTATCTTTTCTGTCTTTAATTAATCTTGCAAGGTATACAAATGGTGTATCACATAGACTGGTAACAATATAAATAACATAGCTGGAAATCATAATGCTAAATAATGTGCCGATTTCATATGTACCCCAGAAAGCAAAGATTGTGAATAATGCAGTATTTAGAATTTGAGAAATTAGAGTTGAACCGTTGTTACGAACCCATAAAAATCTTCTCTTATCACCAAAATGCTTTTCGGTAAATCTCCACCACAAATGATAAAGCTGAACATCGATCAGCTGAGAAATTGCGTATACAACCAATGAAGAAATCATCATTCTTGGTGTATTTGAGAATACTGCTGTAATTGATGGCATTACCCAGTCAGACTCTGATGGAGTATACAGCATCCAGCTTTGTGTCATACAAATAAAGAATACTGATGTAAACACACCAATCCATACTGCCTTGTTGGCTTCTTTCTTGCCTTCGGTTTCACTGAGAATATCAGTTACAAGGAATGTTACTGCAAAGAAAACATTACCTAAGGTTTGTTCCATACCAAAGGCTCTAATCATAATAAGTGCCTCAATATTAGCAGTAATTGTTGCAATAACAGTAACTGCATAAAGACCGGCTTTTCCAAAGAAATTATATGCAAATAATGCACCACCAAAAATAAACAGTAGTGAACCTATAAGTAATAAATTATTAATCATTTGTTTGTTCCTCACTTTCTCCACCAACACCAAAGTCAGTATTTTTCATTAAAATATCTACCCTATCGTTATCAATATAATTTGGTGCAATTTTTTCTGCAAAAACTTTGATAACGGAATTGTCAGGTTTCACGTTAGTTGTGTTATCATTCATAATGTTTACACAAACTCTGTCAAAGTACTTTAAACCTGTTTCAATATCATTTTTCATAGAGCTTTCTGTTTGTCCGGTTAATCCAAAGAGTAAACAAACTTCATCTGCATATGTTCTTATTTTTTCAGGAGTTGACTTACCAAAACCTTTTTTCATTACATTTTCTCTATAGTCAACATCAAAGGTTTCAACACCTGTCTTTATTCTTACATTAATGTTGTGTTCCTTGAACTTTTCCTTTAATGCAGGAACTTCTTTGTGATGAATATAGTGACATTCAAAATGTACTGTAGAAATATTCTTTTCTTCACAAGTTTTGATAATCAAATCCATAGTCTTGTTATCTAAGTCACAAAAACTACCGGAATTAATAACTTCCAGCTTATTATAAATACCTGTAACCTTAGATAGCACCTGTGCATTTAGATTATAGTTATCCTCCTCATCAAGACAATAGTCAAGATGATAGTCGCAAAATGTACATCGTTTCCACTTGCAACCACTACCTCGTAATAAAACAATTTCACGAGGATTTTTGTCCTTTAAGACACTGTACCTTTCCATATTTCCTCCTTAAAATAACGGAACAGCAAAAATAAAAAATGGGCATAGTTATACTACGCCCAAAGTCAATAAAATTATTATTGCTAAAGTCCGTAGTTTTGTTTATCGTCAGGATGGTCACGAACTGACGGGCAAAAAGCCAAAAAGTATTATACAACAAGATACAAGGTTTTTCAAGTATTTTACAAAAGAAAAATGAGTTGAAGCATTAACTTCAACCCATAGAATAATTATAATTTATCAGGAAGAAATTCCCAAGATAATTGTAACTATACGAAGTACAAATAGACCAAATGCAACCCACATAACAGGGTGAATGTCTTTAATCTTACCTGTAACAACCTTTAGGATAACCCATGATAGGATACCGAACATAATACCTGTTGCAATTGAATATGCAAATGGCATCATAATGATAGCTAAGAAACCACCAACTGTATCAGCAATATCTGTGTTGAAATCCATCTTTGTAATGTTCTTTAGCATTAATAGACCAACAAATACAAGAGCAGGAGCAGTTGCAAATGATGGAATAGCTAGGAAGATTGGATATAGTGGAAGTGCAAGTAAAAATAGGATTGCAGAAGTAAAAGCAGTAAGACCTGTTCTACCACCTTCAGCAACACCTGTTGTAGATTCTACATAAGATGTAACTGTTGATGTACCAAGACAAGCACCTGCACAAGTACCAATAGCATCAGCCATTAAGGCTCTACCAACTCTAGGTAGTTCACCTTTTTCGTTAAGTAGCTTACCTTCCTGAGCAACACCGATTAGAGTACCAACTGTATCAAATAGGTCAACAAATAGGAATGCAAATACGATAACTGCAAAGTTAACAACATTTGATGCTACATAACCAAAGTCAAAGTGGAATGCAAGTTTTGAACCCATATCTGCTACAGGACCAAATACATGGTAGTTAGAGAAATCAGGAATTAGTGAAGTACCATCGTACCAACCTGTTAACTGAGCAATAATACCAAGTACCCAAGTAGCTAGAATACCGATAAGGATTGAACCCTTAACTTTGAAATGCCATAAAGCAGCAACAATTAATAGACCAACTAAAGCAAGCACTACAGGAGCTGAACCTAGGTCACCTAGCTTTACAAGTGTTGATGACTGAACTGCCTTACCATCATAGTAAGCATCAGTTGTAACAACGCCTGCACCCTTTAGACCAACAATAGTAACGAAAAGACCGATACCTGCTGAGATACCATTCTTTAGGTTTGCAGGAACTTTGTTTACCAAAGTTTCTCTAAACTTAAAGATTGAAAGGATAATAAAGATAATACCTTCTACTAGGATTGCAGTTAGTGCAACCTGCCAAGGGTTTGTGATACCCTGTTCTGCTAACTGAGGAACTACTGTGTATGCAAAATAAGCATTAAGTCCCATACCGGAAGCAAGAGCTACAGGATAATTAGCGAAGAATGCCATAATTAATGTAGCGAAAGCAGCAGAAACAGCTGTAGCTGCAAAAACAGCACTCTGGTCCATTCCTGCTGCTGACAAAATACTTGGGTTAACTGCCAAGATATAAGCCATAGCAAGGAAAGTTGTGACACCGGCAATAATTTCAGTTCTTACTGTAGTGCCATTTTCTTTGAGTTTGAATAATTTTTCCATGTTCTACTCGTATGAATTAAATCATACTACCCCTTTCATAAAAATATTGTTTATAGAAAACACAATATATATTTTAATACATTAAAGAAGTAAAAAGCAAGTAGAAAAATATACAAAATAAATAGTTATTGACGAAGTTTATTGCTTTTTGTTACAATAGAACAAAGGGACTTGATAAAAATGAAGGAAATATTAGCAATACTACTTATTTTACCAATTATTATGGGGTTATTTGGTTGTACGAAACAAAATAATTTCGTCAGTAAGGAGAAAAAAATGACTATCAAAAATCCACATATCATTTATATTAGAGAGTCATATTCTGACAAAATCAAAGCAATCTTTTCCGGCTCAACAAGTAAAGAAACTGAAGAAGTAAATCTAAAGAGAATAAAGTCAAGTGATGACTACAATACATATAGTTGTACAGGTGACTACAAAAAATATGACAGAGTTATGTTTATCGGTGATGATACCGATAAATCAATGGTTCTTGTATTTAATAAGTACATTAGTGGTTATCACCTAGAGGCCGGTAGCTCAGAAGGTAATATCGGTATTCCATTTGTATATGACGAAAAAGAAGAAGATGCAAAATATGAAACAGTATCCTTAAAATACAATAAGGATAAAGAGAAAAATATTTTCATTTACACACCTAAAGAATATGACAAAAATGATAAGAATAAAAAGTATTCTGTCATTTATATGTGTGACGGTCAAAATCTTTTTGACAAATTGTCAACTGACAAAGGTTGTTGGAATGTTGCTGAAAGTGTAAATTCTATGATGAAGAACAGTGACAACAACTGTATTGTAGTTGGTATAGATAATGGTGACGGAAACAGAGATAATGAACTTACCCCTAACATTGGTGAAATCAGAGAAGACCAAAAGTCTTTAGGTGATTTTGAAAATGGTACAGGCAAGGAATTCTCAGATTTTGTTGTAAATACTGTTATGAAGTACATCAACAAAAACTACAACATTTATACCGACAAAGAACATACTGCTATATGTGGTAGTTCTTCCGGTGGACTTGAAGCTTTTTATATTGGTATGGAACACGGTGATAAGTTCCGTTCTATCGGTGCATTGTCCCCGGCATTTCTATTATTTAATGAAAACACATGGAACAAATACTTAAAAAATCTTGATTTTAAAGGTAACTATCCCCTATTTTATATGTACAACGGTGATGGTGATGAACTTGAATCAATGCTACTAACCGATACTAAAAAAATGATTAAGTATCTTGAAAACATAAATTATCCTAAAGATAAAATCATATTTAAGGAATACAAAAAGGCTTGTCACAATGAGCATTTTTGGAGAAGTATCTTCCCTGAATTTTTATATTACACATTTAATAAGTAATAAAGTGGAAAACAAAAATCCTAAAAATTACAAAAAACTATTGACAAAAGTTTTTGATAAGAATAAAATATGATTGAAAAGCAAGGATAGGGACAGTACATGAAGTACTTTTCTTCAGAGAGTTATCGGTTGGTGAAAGGTAACGAAAAGTTTCATAGTAAATCACCCTTGAGCTGACATCTGAAATTTAGTAAGAGCGTTCGTGTGTTCTGCGTTAAAGAATAGTACATATTGGTGTATGAATTAAGTGATTGCTTTTTTGCAATAAAAAGAGTGGTACCACGGAGATTATGGTCTTCGTCTCTTTATGGGACGAAGGCTTTTTTATTTTTATTGAATAGAGGTTATTAAAATGTTGACATTAGACAAAATCTATCACGCTTCTCATGTATTGAAGAATGTTGTTAGAGAAACAAAGCTTGTTGAAGCTCCAAAAATCAACCCTGAATGTGAAGTTTATCTAAAGCCTGAATGTTTACAGCTTACAGGTTCATTTAAGCTAAGAGGTTCAGGTTATATGATTTCTCAGCTAAGTGATGAAGAAAAGGCACATGGTGTTATTGCTTGTTCTGCCGGTAACCATGCACAGGGTGTTGCACTTGCAGCTACTAAGTATGGCATTAAGTCTTTAATCTGCTTACCTGATGGTGCTCCTATTTCTAAGGTAGAGGCTACTAAGAACTACGGTGCAGAAGTTTGTATGGTTAAAGGTGTATATGATGACGCTTATGCAAAGGCTATTGAACTAAGAGATAAATGTGGTTATACATTTGTGCATCCATTTGACGATATTAATGTTATTGCCGGTCAAGGTACTATTGGTCTTGAAATTATGGAAGAAATGTCCGATGTTGACGCTATTGTTGTACCAATCGGTGGTGGTGGACTAATTAGTGGTGTTGCATTTGCTGCTAAGAAGTTAAATCCAAAGATTAAGGTTTATGGTGTTCAGGCTGCCGGTGCACCATCAATGTACAACTCAATTAAAGAAGGTAAAATCATTAAGCTTGATTCTGTTAATACAATTGCTGACGGTATCAAGGTTATGGAACCGGGTGAAAATACATTTAAGTTAGTTTCAGAATATGTTGATGAAATTGTTACAGTAACTGAGGATGAAATTTCTTCTGCTATTCTTGCACTTATCGAACAACAAAAAATGATTGCTGAAGGTGCAGGTGCAGTTTCTGTTGCTGCTGTAATGTTCAACAAGCTACCTGTTAAGGGTAAGAAAGTTGTTTGTGTTGTTTCAGGTGGTAATATTGATGTTACTATCCTATCAAGAGTTATCAAGAGAGGTCTTATGAACACAGGCAGAAGTGCTTCCCTATGTATTGAACTTATGGATAAACCGGGTCAGCTGGAAATGGTTAGTAAGATTATTGCTGATTGTGGTGGTAATGTTATTTCTGTTCATCACGAAAGAGCAAGCGAAATTGCCGACATTAACGGTTGTTACCTAAGACTTGTTCTTGAAACAAAGAACTTTGACCATATTGCTATGATTGAAAAAGCATTAAAAGATAATGGCTTTAAGCTAGTATAATTTACATATAAAGGAGTAATCAAAATGAGTGAAAAAGTTTACACAAAAAATGCACCTGATGCTATTGGCCCATATTCACAAGCAGTTAAGACAGGCAACCTAGTATTTACTTCCGGTCAGATTGCTATTAACCCAGCCAGTGGTAATGTAGAAGCTACTACTATTGAAGAACAAACTCATCAGGTTTGTAAGAACCTAAAGGCTGTTCTTGAAGAAGCAGGTACTTCCATAGACAAAGTTGTTAAGACTGTATGTTTCCTAAAGAATATGGAAGACTTCGGTGCTTTCAACGGTATTTACGGTGAATACTTTACTGAAAAACCGGCTCGTTCTTGTGTCGCTGCAAAACAGTTACCTAAGGATGTTTTGGTTGAAGTTGAAGTTATTGCTGAACTATAATAATTAATCTCTATTCACATAGCTGTCTACCGTAACGGTAGGCAGTTTTTCTTTTGTTAAATATAGATTATACCTTATCAAATTAAAGATATATCCTTATCATATAATTGATATTTATTACATAGAATTGTAAAGTGTAAGAAAAAAATTTATAAAATTTGTATATAGGTCTTGATATTTTAAACAAAAGGTTCTATAATGTTAATAAATAATTGTTAAGAATATCAATTATGACAAAGTAAGAAATTATATTTAATATAAATGGAGGTAATTAAAATGGCAAGATTTACTCTTCCAAGAGATCTTTATCACGGCAAAGGAGCTCTTGAAGCACTAAAAGATTTTAAAGGTAAGAAAGCTATCGTATGCGTAGGTGGCGGTAGTATGAAACGCTTTGGTTTCCTAGACAAGGCAGTTTCTTACCTAGAAGAAGCAGGTATGGAAGTTAAGCTATTTGAAGGTATCGAACCTGACCCATCAGTTGAAACTGTTATGAAGGGTGCTCAGGCTATGCTTGACTTTGAACCTGACTGGATTGTTGCAATGGGTGGTGGCTCACCAATTGATGCTGCAAAAGCAATGTGGATTAAGTATGAATATCCTGACATTAGTTTTGAAGATATGTGCAAGGTATTCGGTATTCCTAGTCTAAGAAAGAAAGCACATTTCTGTGCTATTTCTTCAACATCAGGTACTGCTACAGAAGTTACAGCATTCTCAATTATTACAGACTACTCAAAGGGTATTAAGTATCCTATTGCTGACTTTGAAATTACACCTGATGTAGCTATTGTTGACCCTGACCTAGCAGAAACAATGCCTAAGAAGCTGGTTGCTCATACAGGTATGGACGCTATGACACATGCTATTGAAGCATATGTTTCTACTGCTAACTGTGACTACACAGACCCTCTTGCTCTACACGCAATTAAGATGATTCAGAGCGACCTAATCGGTTCTTACAATGGTGATATGGAAAAGAGAGACAATATGCACAATGCTCAGTGTCTTGCAGGTATGGCATTCTCAAATGCTCTACTAGGTATTGTTCACTCAATGGCACATAAGACAGGTGCTGCTTTTGCTGACTATGGTGCACATATTATCCATGGTGCTGCTAATGCTATGTATCTACCAAAGGTTATTGCATTTAATGCAAAGAATGAAACAGCTGCTGAAAGATACGGTCAGATTGCTGACTTTATGCACCTTGGTGGTGACTCACTTGATGAAAAGATTTCTCTACTTATTGACCATCTAAGAGGTATGAATGATGAACTAAATATTCCTCATTGCATCAAGAACTATGGTCCTGACTCATATCCAACAGAACAGGGCTTTGTACCTGAAGATGTATTCCTAGAAAGACTACCTGAAATTGCAAAGAATGCTATTGCTGATGCTTGTACAGGTTCTAATCCTCGTATTCCTACACAGGAAGAAATGGAAAAACTTCTCAAGTGCTGTTATTATGATACAGAAGTAGATTTCTAATTTTATAACACATACTATAAAAGGCTATTACTATTGTAATAGCCTTTTTTCTTGAAAGGATGGTAATTGTTATGAAAAGAACTGTTGATGATAAGGGATTTACACTAGAGGAATTTTTACAAAATTACAAAGCTAAGGACTACCCTAAACCATCTGTAACTGCTGATATTGTTTTATTTTCTATAAAAGAAAATAAAGTTCAAGTATTACTGATAAAAAGAGGTGGTCATCCATTTCTTGACCATTGGGCATTACCCGGTGGATTTGCTGAAAGTGATGAAACAATCTTTGATACTGCAAAACGGGAACTTTATGAAGAAACTTCTATTAAAGATATACCTATCGAAGAAATCGGTGTGTTCTCTTCCCCAAACCGTGACCCAAGAAGTTGGACAATGACAGATTCATTCCTTGCTATTGTTGATAAAAACAAGATTAAGCCTATAGCCGGTGACGATGCAAAAGATGCAAAGTGGTTTGATATTAAGATTAATGACAGTGATGATAAGGTTAAATTAGTTTTAAGCAACAAGGATGAAAATGAAATTATTAATATAAAACTTGAAAAAAATATAACTAAAGGTGTTACAAAAAATAGTGCTGACTTTAAAATTATTAGCAATGATGGATTGGCATTTGACCATGGTGAAATAATTTGTAAAGGACTTACAAAAATAGGGTTCATAATTTGTTAATATTTTTTGTTTAAATACCTTGAAAAATGAAATCTTTATGTTATAATCTTTATGATAATAAGAAAGGATTAGGAGATTTTATATGAATATTAAAAAATACAGATTTGGCGAACCATTCTGTACAGACTCTACTGTAATTGATTTGCCAATTGAGAAGGAAAGCCCTGACTATATTTCTTTAAAAGAAGATAACCTATTTATCTCTATGTCACTAAATGATAGTGATGCCATTTATGGTCTTGGTGAACAAATGGGTGGTATTAACAAAAGAGGCAGAAAGTATCGTTCATTCTGTTCAGATGACCCTTGCCACACAGAAGAAAAGGAAGCACTATACGGTGCACACAACTTCTTCATTATTAGTGGTGAAACAACAGTTGGTTACTTTATTGATTTTCCGGGTACTGTTCACTACGATATGGGCTTTACTGTTGAAGATGAAATTACAATTTCACTGGAAGGTAAAGACGCTGACTTCTATGTAATTAACGGTGAAAATGAACTTGAAGTTGTTAAGAACTTTAGAGAACTAATCGGTCAAAGTTATATGCCTCCAATGTGGGCATTTGGTTATCAGCAAAGCAGATGGAGCTATGCTAACAAAGAACAGGTAGATGCAGTTGTAGATGGTTATGAAAAGGCAGATATTCCACTTGATTCTGTTATCCTTGACATTGACTATATGGACCACTACAAGGACTTTACAATTGATGACAAGGCATTCCCTAACTTCGAAAGTTATGTAGCAGAATTAAAGGAAAAGGGCATTAGACTAATTCCTATTATTGATGCAGGTGTTAGATGTGAAGATGGCTTTGATGTTTATGAAGAAGGTGTAAAGAACAACTACTTCTGCAAGGATAGAAACGGTGATGACTTTAAGGCAGCAGTATGGCCCGGTATTTGTTGTTTCCCAGATTATCTAAAGGCTGACACAAGAAAGTGGTTTGGTGACAAGTTCCATACACTAACTAACAAGGGTATTGAGGGTTTCTGGATTGATATGAATGAACCTGCTCTATTCTTCTCAATGGAAGGCTTTAAGAAAGCAGTTGACTTTGTTAAGCAGTATAACGGTGAAGACCTAGGTTGTTGGGACTTCTTTGAATACAGAGATCAGTTCTCTAAGCTATCTAACAGTATTGATGACTACAAGAATATGCACCACCTAGATGGCAAATACAGCCACTATGATGTTCATAACCTATATGGTTATATGATGACAAGAGGTGTTGGTGAATGTTTGCCAAAGGATACTCTCCTATTCTCCAGAGCATCATGCATTGGCTCACATAGATACGGTGGTATTTGGACAGGTGACAACACATCTTGGTGGAGTCACATCCTACTTAACCTAAGAATGTTACCATCACTAAATATGTGTGGTTACATTTATACAGGTGCTGACTGTGGTGGTTTTAATGGTAATGCAAGTAGAGAACTTGTAATCAGATGGATGCAATTATCTGTATTTACTCCACTATTTAGAAACCACTCTGCTATTGGTACAAGAAATCAGGAAGCATATGCATTTAGCAATAACAAGGAATTTAAGGATGTTATTGAAGTTAGATACAGACTTATTCCTTACCTATATGACCTAGCTAAGAAATGTGCTGAAAACAATGAAATGATGTTTAAGCCACTTGCATTTGAATATAAGGATGCACTATCTAAGGAAACTGATGACCAGGTTCTTCTTGGTGATGAAGCTATGATTGCACCTGTTTACGAACAGAACAAATCAGGCAGAACAGTATATCTACCTGAAGAAATGACATTCTACAAGCTTTCAGGCAACAAGGTTGTACATAAAGAGAAACTTGAAAAAGGTGTTCACTTTGTAAATGTTGCACTAAATGAAGTACCTCTATTTGTACGAAAAGGCAAGAAAATCCCACTATGCAACACAGGTAAAAATGTTGACAATCTTGACACAACAATTGTAGAATATCTAGAAGGTTAATTACTATTAATAACAAAAGCTGAGTTTGTAAAATCAAACTCAGCTTATTTTTATGCACAGAATTATAACAAAAAAGGCACTGAAAACAGTGCCTTAATTTTATCTTTTATATTTATTTGGAATAATGATTTCTGATGTATCCTGCTTTAGTTTTTTCTTCTTTGGCTTATCAGCAGGTTTTACATAATGAACATCTTTAAAATCTTCTTCATCATAATCATCACCGTAGTCCTCAGCACCACCGTGAGCTGACTTTGCATGAGAAGAAATATTCTGTGTTTCTTCAGGTTCTGCATTTGTATTGGAAGAAATTTCATCAAAGTTATCTTCTTCATCATCTTCAATAATTGCATGAGAACCACTAACATCAGATTTGTTAGATTTAACTTTTACATTAGGTAAACCTTTTCTCTTGTTTCTTATTTTCTTAATTGTAAAGATTACGAAAATTACAATACAGATTAAAGCTAATGCAAATGAAACTAATGCAAGAGTTGATGCCCAATTAAGATTATTAATGAAAGCATCCCAACCAGTAGCCTTTTCACTATTTTTAATATAGTCAAATGGGCTTGAGCTTTTACCTTTTGATTTATTTTTAGATAATTCTTTTGAGATTTTATCCCAGTCGCTATCTTTTAACTCAGTATCATCAATGTCTTTAACATTTTTGTATGTTGGAGTTGTTGTTTCTCCGGCATCAGCATTTTTATCGGTATTAGTGTTAGTATCTGTATCAGTATTA
This sequence comes from Ruminococcoides intestinihominis, assembly GCF_040096285.1. Classification (NCBI taxonomy): domain Bacteria; kingdom Bacillati; phylum Bacillota; class Clostridia; order Eubacteriales; family Oscillospiraceae; genus Ruminococcoides; species Ruminococcoides intestinihominis. The sequence continues at coordinate 93,688 of NZ_JBBMEY010000002.1, forward strand.
GTATCAGAATTTGTATCACTACTACCGTCTGAAACTTCACCGTTATCGTCATAGAAATTGTAACTACCAGCATTACCATCATAATTAGTGTTAGTATCGTTACTGTAATTATCAACTACCGGTGCTTCAGTATAATCCTGAGCATATGTATATGTATCAACATTATTGGCCGGTTCCTGTGACTGAGTATAAATCGGTTCTGTATTTACTACTGCCGGTGCAGTTGTATAGACTGCTTCTTGATTATTGTCAACATAGTCCTCAGCATTTGCTACTGTTGCAAATGAAAGAGTAGTAATTGACAATACGCAAACTCCACATATACAGATAAATTTCTTTAATCTATTAATCATAAAAAGTAGCTCCGTACTGTTAGAAAATTGTTTAACAAATCTTACTTAGAAGAAGTTGTTGTTGTGCTTGTCTCTTCTGGCTTTTCCCAGAACATATCAGGGTCATACTTATTAACTACAGATTCGTTTACTTCACACTTAAGTGCCTTAGCTTCTTTCTGTAGGAATTTGTTGTAATCATCATTCTTCATTTTTTGAAGAACATTCTTCCTAGTAGAATCATCCTTAGTTAGATATTCCTTTTCGCCATCCTTAGTGTTTTGCTTCTGGATAACATAAATTGTCTTGGAATCATCTTTACCGATTGTAACAGCCTTAGCTTCGTTAACTTTCATATCAACAAGCTTCTTAGCTACATCTTCACCAATTGAAGAAGAACTTAGGTTGTCCTTATCAAGTAGTTCACAACCCTTTTGAACTGTATCACTAGCCTTTGAAGAACTCTTTGTAGCCTTTAGATACTTTGTACACTGATCTTCCATTGTTGAACCGTTGTTAATAGCCTTAGCATAAGATTCTGCATCAGATGTTAACTGCTTCTGCTTCTTAGAATCATAAGCCTTTGATGTCTGCTGACCTGATTTATCAGTTGTTGTTTCTGATAGAGGTACTGTAAAGTATGTGTAGTATGTGTAGTTGTCATCAAAGAACTTCTGTAGGTCTGAGTCAGGAACTTCTTCTGAACCACCCTTACCATACATTAAATCAAATAACTTCTGCTGTTTACCGGACATATTGTACTGTAGTTCCTGATAGCTTTCCTTAGAAATACCATAAGGTTCCAGAATATCCTGTTCCGGTGTTGTTGAGTAACCCATCTGTGAGTAATACTCAGCCATATAACCCAGTGTCCAGTCCTTTTCAGCCTGTTCAGCATAAGATGCTTCATCAACTGTAGCATTTAGACTATCTAGCTTACTGTCAAGATAAAGAGCTTCTCTAAGAGTTAAATCAGCTTTATCCTTAATCCAATCAGAAGCTACTGCTTCCTTACCGTCATCATCCTTAATCTTTAAATCAAGGAAACTTTCGTCTTTCTTGTAACCATCTGCTTTCTCAGCATAAGTCTTAGCCTGGTTATAAGCATTGAAAAGAGCAAAAATATAAACACCAATTGCCTTTTCATTTTTGCCTTCTTTGTAAGACCATTGAGCCTTTGTACTGATTGGAGTACAAGCTGCTGCTGATACCATAATTGCACCTGCAACTGTACCAGCCATTACTTTTTTAATATTCTTAAAATTCATTTGATTATACCTGCCTTTAGGATAAGATAACATAATAATATAACATAAGTTGTATTATACAATAATTCAATCAAAAAGTCCATAAAAAACACTAAAAATTCATAAAATCAACGATTTTTTCTTTATTTTTGTACTTTTATGTAGGAATTTGTCTATTATTTCTCCCAGAATAATTCTGTTAAAGAACTAAGACCGTTTTTGTTCTTGTCAACTTTAAGTGTAATATATGGGTTTTCTGATGGTGTTAATATAGCTTTGCCGTTAGCATTGCCTATTAATTTATAAAGTTCCGGATTTTTCAAATCGTTTACTTTCAATATAATATTGCTTTCACTTTGCTTAATATCATAGATACCACATTCTTTTGCTTTGTTCCTTGTTAATGCAATATCACAAAGACCAATTACAGATTGTGGCATATCACCATATCTGTCACAAAGTTCATCAACTACATCATCATAGTCATCAGGAGTTTTTATATCTGCTATTCGTTTATAAGCATCAAGTCTTAGAGATAGACTTTCAATATAGCTTTCAGGAATATGGGCATCCATCTGAATATCAACAGTACATTCATTTGTATCAGTTGGTTTAATCTCTCCCTTTTCTTCCTTAACTGCTTCATTAAGTAGCTTTAGGTACATATCGTAACCAACATCCTCCATATGACCATGTTGTTGACCACTTAGGATATTACCTGCACCTCTAAGTTCAAGATCACGCATTGCAATCTTGTAACCACTACCAAACTCAGTAAACTCTCTAATTGCATTAAGTCTTCTTTGGCTAATATCAGAAAGCACCTTATGAGGGTTAAATGTAAAGTATGCATAAGCTCTACGGCTACTTCTGCCAACTCTACCTCTTAACTGATGAAGTTGAGAAAGTCCCATATTATCTGCATTTTCAATAATTAAGGTATTTGCATTTGGTAAGTCAATACCTGTTTCAATAATTGTTGTACATACAAGCACATTGATTTCTTGGTTCAACATTCTTGCCCAAATATCAGACAATTCATGTTCAGACATTTTACCATGAGCAACTGCAATTTTAGCTTCCGGTATTGCTTCTGAAATTGCAACTGCCTTTGCGTTGATACTTTCTGTATTGTTATGAAGATAGAAAACCTGTCCCCCACGCCTTAGTTCTCTTCTAATTGCTTCGTGGAGAATTGCAGGTTCATGCTCAAGTACATAGGTTTGTACCGGTTGTCTGTTGGTTGGTGCTTCTTCCAATACAGACATATCACGAATACCACTCATAGCCATATTAAGTGTTCGTGGAATAGGTGTAGCTGACAAAGTTAGTACATCAACATTCTTACAAATTTCTTTAAATCTCTCTTTATGAGCAACACCAAATCTTTGTTCTTCATCAATAATTGCAAGTCCTAAGTCGTGGAAAGTAACATCCTTTTGTACCAGTCTATGAGTACCCACTACAATATCAACTTCACCACGCTTTAGCTTTTCAACAATTTCTTTCTGTTGTTTTGCAGTTCTAAATCTACTTAGCAGTTCAATTCTTACCGGATAACCGTCAAATCTATTGATAATAGTCTGATAATGTTGCCATGCAAGGATTGTTGTTGGACAAAGAATTGCACATTGTTTACTGTCACAAACACACTTAAAGGCTGCTCTCAATGCAACTTCAGTTTTACCAAAACCAACATCACCACAAAGTAGTCTATCCATTGGAGCAAGTCGTTCCATATCACCTTTGATTTCATCAGTACATCGCAATTGGTCAGGTGTTTCATCATACATAAACTTGGCTTCAAAGTCCCTTTGCCACTCACCGTCAGGTGAAAAAGCATAGCCCTTAGCTTTCATTCGCTCTGTATACAGCTTAGAAAGTTCCTTAGCCATATCCTTTACTGCTGAACGAACTCTGGTCTTTGCTTTCTGCCATTCACTGCCACCTAGTTTAGATAACTTTACATGTTCATTATCCCTAGGACCAATGTACTTTGCTACCAAATCAAGCTGAGTTACCGGTACATAAAGTACATCACCTTTTGCATAAGTGATTTTGATATAGTCTTTCTTTACACCTTGTACTTCTAGGTTATGAATACCACTAAAGATACCTATACCATGAGTTGAATGAACTACATAATCACCATTGTTTAATTCTGATAAAGAATAAATTTCTTGACCTTGCTTTTTTCGCTGTACTTTTCTTTTAGGCTTTTGCACTGACTGACCATATGTTATTAAGTGGAAGTCAGTTTGTAATAGTTCAAAACCTGTTGACAAAGCACCTTCCATAACATAAATGTTACCTTGTTCAGCTTTCTTTAAGTCTGTTACAAACTGTGCTTTAAAACCTTTTTCTTTTAATTCTTCTGTAAGATTTCTACCTGACTTTTCTGTACCTGCAAGAATTGCAACAGTAGTTCTTTCCTTAAAGAATTCATTTAAATCTTCACAAAGTACAGTTAATAAACCATTCCATGGTGCAACTTGCTTTACATTAAATGAAACAATATCACTTAAAGGTAAATCAAAATGACCACTGGTAAAGTTATCCATAAAAATTGTATGTCTGGTGTTTACAATTTCCAAAAATTCCTTATAGTCCATTGAGAACTTATCAAGACCTCTGCAAAGAATACCATCTTCAAAGTATTCTTTCATATCCTCTTTATACTGAAATTCCATAGACTTTACTCTATCAGAAATATTAGTGTGTTCACTGATAAAGATAAAATCTTCTTCATCAACATAGTCAAGGACAGTTGCAGGTTTCTTATATACTAAAGAAATGTACTTATCAAGGATAGTTAGGTTTACACCATTGGCAATATTTTCAGCCTCTCTATAGAGAGTTTCCTTTGCTTTTTCAGTTTTTTCACTTCTTAGTAAATTAGCTTTCTTAACTATTTTTTCAGAAAGTTCTGCTTTGTTTTCCACAAGAATTTCATTTGATGGGGAAAGTAAAATACTATCCACCTTGTCAAATCTTCTTTGGGTAAGAATATCAAAATGGTTGATAGAGTCGATTTCATCACCCCAAAATTCTACACGAACAGGGTTTTCGCTATCCGGTACAAATAAATCAAGAATACCACCTCTCAGTGCAAATTGACCTGTACCCTCAACCATATCTGTACGCTCATAACCAAGCAAATTAAGAGCCTCTACACATTGTTCTGTAGAGATTTGCTGACCTTGTTTTAAGTGAAGTGTAGCTTTTTTTAATATTTCCGGTGGAATAGTATATTGAAGTAATGCATCAATTGTACCTACCACAATATCACATTCACCTGTTAAAAGTTTTGTAAGAACCTTTAACCTTTGGTGTTCGTATTCCCTGGAAATACCACTAACTTCTCTAAAATTAAAGTCTCTTTGAGGATATACACAAGCCTTGTAACCCATCATACATAGGTCATTACAAAATACTTGTGCTTCCTTTTCATCACCGGCAACACAAAAAGCTCTGGCATCGTTATAATGACAGAGCGTTCCTATGATATTTGATTTAAAACCTGAATTAAGTGCTGTTACTGCAACTGCACCTTTTAACTTTGCATAAGAATTTAGTTTTTGAAAATTCTTTAACTGTGCAACACAATCAAATAAAAATTCCATTATTCACCTGCATATTATTAGGTTAGGAATTAAACAAATTCATTGCCTTATCAACATTACCGTCAATAATGTACTTAATAGCCTCACAACAATTATCGGCCATTTTATCAATCAGTTTAATTTCGTCACCTGTAAATTTTGAAAGAACCCAAGCAGCCAAATCATAGTCTGGATGAGGTTTCTTTCCTATACCTACCTTTATGCGAGGGAAAGTATCTTTACCACTTAGATAAATAATGTTCTTAACACCATTTTGTCCACCGTGGCTACCTTTTCGGCGTATTCTCATCTTTCCAACATCAAGGGATATATCATCAAATATTAATATCACATTCTCAGGGGGGATTTTGTAGAAATTCATAGCCTCTACAACAGCTTGACCACTATTATTCATATATGTCTGTGGTTTCATTAGTAAAACCTTTTTACCGTCAATAGTACATTCACCTACAAGTGACTTGTACTTAATACGGTTTACATCACAAGAAAACTTTTCTGCGATTTTATCAAGACAGATAAAGCCTGTGTTGTGACGGGTATTCTCGTACTTTTTGTCCGGATTACCAAGACCAACAACCATATATTCAATAGAAGAACTAAATTTCTTTTTACCAAACATTTTATCACCTAAAAAATAAAGGGGCACTAAAGAGCACCCCTTAAAAAGTTAAAATAATTATCAATTATGAGTTGATTGGAGAAACAGGCTTGTCAGAATAAATTCTTTCAATAGCTTCTGCAAATACAGGAGCAACAGGAAGAATAGTGAACTTATCAAGCATCTTGTCTTCTGGGATAGGCACTGTATCAAGAAGAACAACTTCCTTAATAGGACTCTTCTTAATTCTGTCAATAGCAGGACCTGATAGAACTGCGTGAGTTGCACAAGCAGTAACATCAACAGCACCACCCTTTTCGATGATAGCTTCAGCAGCGTTACATAGTGTACCGGCTGTATCAATCATATCATCAACTAGGATAACTCTCTTGCCCTTAGCATCACCAATAATGTTCATAACTTCAGAAACATTAGCTTTCTGGCGTCTCTTATCAATAATAGCAAGACCACAACCGATTTTAGCTGCAAAGTTTCTTGCTCTTGTAACTGAACCAAGGTCTGGGGAAACAACAACATAATCATCTGCGTTTGTACCCATCTTTTCTCTCATATGTGCTGCAAGAATTGGAGCACCGATTAGGTGGTCAACAGGAATGTTGAAGAAGCCCTGAATCTGATTTGCATGAAGATCCATTGTTAGGATTCTGTCAGCACCGGCAGCAGTAATAATATCTGCACAAAGTTTAGCTGAGATTGGATCTCTAGCCTTTGCTTTTCTGTCCTGACGAGCATAACCGAAGTAAGGCATAACTGCAGTAATTCTACCGGCAGAAGCTCTCTTCATAGCATCAATCATAATTAGCATTTCCATAAGATTATCATTTACAGGTGTACATGTTGACTGTACAATAAAGCAATCAGAACCTCTTACAGACTCGTTAAGTGAAACTGCAATTTCACCGTCAGAGAATGTACAGCAATTGCTTTTTCCAAGTGGAAGTCCAAGACAACCTGCGATTCCCTGTGCTACATCCTTATTAGATGAGCCGGAGAAAATCTTAATGTCTTTACCATTGAAATTCATTTTTTAATCCCCTTACCTATGTTTGTTTTTAGTTTATATATAAAATTTAACAAGTAAATTTAATACCTTATTTATAGCCTTTGCTCTTAGCAATTTCGTTAAGTTCCTTTAACTGTTCAGGGTCATTAGCACCTAAAACAGTATCAGGGTTGCTTGAAACAAATGCTGAAACAACTTCATTCTTATCTAATAGAAGTTTTAGTGCATCAGGAAGATAATATTCCTTAGCATTGTTATCACTTTTAATTTCGCCTAAAACAGAAAGTAACTTTTCGCAGTTAAACCAAAAACCACCTGAGTTGATTTCATTAATTTTCTTTTCTTCTTCGTTACAATCTTTCTGCTCAACAATTTTTAGGAAATTGTTGTTTTCATCTCTGACAATTCTACCGTAACCTGTAGGGTCAGAAACTTTAGCTGAAATTACTGTTGCAACACTACCCTTTTCTGTATGAAGAGCAAGTGCATCGGAAATAGTCTTTGCATCCATAAAAGGAGCATCACCGTTTAGAATAACAACATTGCCACTGTGCTTTTCCAAAAAATCCTTAGCCATCATTACTGCATGACCTGTACCAAGACGCTCAGCTTGATAAACAGTTTCTACTTCAAAAGGAAGCGAACTTACAAATTCATCAATACATTCCTTCTTGTAGCCTTTTACTACACATATGTCATCAACACCGGCTGACTTTACTGAGTCGATAACCCATCTTAACATTGGCTTTCCCAAAACTTCTGACATTGGTTTAGGAAGGTTACTTTTCATTCTTTTACCTTCGCCACCTGCCAAAATAATTGCACAGTTACTCATAATATACTCTCTCTTTCTATGCTATACACATAATAAGACACTACTATTATCCCACAATTCCTCAAATTTTCAAGTACAAATCCAAAAAAACTGAAAAAATTCTTAAATTTTTAACATATTACACAATATACATTACAAAAAATCTCCACTTTTTATAAGAAATATTTTTCCAAAAATGTGGCTATTTTTTTATTTTTTTGTTATAATTATTCCTAGACTAAGAAAGTCTGCAATAAAACTGCAGGTGAATTACTTAGTGGTTAATTTTATACTTTTACAGGAGGATTCAAACTATGAGTCACAAGTATGTGTACCTTTTTAAAGAAGGTAACAAGGACATGCGTAATCTTCTAGGCGGTAAGGGTGCTAACCTAGCTGAAATGACAGGTCTAGGCCTACCAGTACCACAGGGCTTCACAATTACAACAGAAGCTTGTACAAAGTACTATGAAGATGGCAGAAAGATTAATGATGAAATCCAGGCTGAAATCATGGAATACATCATCAAGATGGAAGAAATCACAGGTAAGAAGTTTGGTGATAAGGAAAACCCACTACTAGTTTCTGTTCGTTCAGGTGCTAGAGCTTCTATGCCGGGTATGATGGATACAATCCTTAACCTAGGTCTAAACGAAGATGTTGTTGCTGTTATGGCTGAAAAGTCAAACAACCCTCGTTGGGCATGGGACTGCTACAGAAGATTCATTCAGATGTATTCTGACGTAGTTATGGAAGTTGGTAAGAAGTACTTTGAAGTTCTTATTGACGAAATGAAGAACAAGAAGGGTGTTACTCAGGACGTTGAACTAACTGCTGAAGATCTACAGGAACTAGCAGAACAGTTCAAGGCTGAATACAAGAAGCAGATTGGCGTTGACTTCCCTACTGATCCTAAGGAACAGCTAATGGGCGCTATTGAAGCCGTATTCCGTTCATGGGATAACCCAAGAGCTAACGTTTATAGAAGAGATAACGATATCCCTTATTCATGGGGTACTGCAGTTAACGTACAGGCAATGGCATTCGGTAACATGGGTGACGATTGTGGTACAGGTGTTGCATTTACAAGAGACCCATCAACAGGTGCTAAGGGTCTATTCGGTGAATTCCTAACAAACGCACAGGGCGAAGACGTTGTTGCAGGTGTTCGTACACCAATGCACATTTCTGAAATGGAACAGAAGTTCCCAGAAGCTTTCGCACAGTTCAAGACAGTTTGTAAGACTCTAGAAGATCACTACAGAGATATGCAGGATATGGAATTTACTGTTGAACACGGTAAGCTATATATGCTACAGACAAGAAACGGTAAGAGAACAGCTCAGGCTGCTCTAAAGATTGCTTGTGACCTAGTTGACGAAGGCATGAGAACAGAAGAAGAAGCTGTTGCAATGATCGACCCTCGTAACCTAGACACACTACTTCACCCACAGTTTGATGCTACAGCTCTAAAGGCTGCTACACCAATGGGTAAGGGTCTTGGTGCTTCTCCGGGTGCTGCTTGTGGTAAGATCGTATTCACAGCTGATGACGCTACTGCTTGGGCAGAAAAAGGCGAAAAGGTTGTTCTAGTTAGACTAGAAACATCTCCAGAAGACATCACAGGTATGAAGGCTGCTGAAGGTATCCTAACAGTTCGTGGTGGTATGACATCTCACGCTGCTGTTGTTGCTCGTGGCATGGGTACTTGCTGTGTATCCGGTTGCTCAGACATCAATATGGATGAAGACAACAAGGTATTCACACTAGCAGGTAAGGAATTCCACGAAGGCGATCCAATTTCAATTGACGGTTCAACAGGTAACATTTATGACGGTATCATCCCAACAGTTCCTGCTTCAATTGCCGGTGAATTTGGTAGAATTATGACTTGGGCTGACAAGTACAGAACTCTAAAGGTTAGAACAAATGCTGATACACCTGAAGATGCTAAGAGAGCTAAGGAACTAGGTGCTGAAGGTATTGGTCTATGCCGTACAGAGCATATGTTCTTCGAAGAATCAAGAATTGCTGCATTTAGAGAAATGATCTGTGCAGATACAGTTGAAGAAAGAGAAAAGGCTCTAGATAAGATTATGCCATATCAGCAGGGCGACTTTGAAGCTCTATATGAAGCTCTAGAAGGTAACCCAGTTACTATTCGTTTCCTAGATCCTCCTCTACACGAATTCGTACCAACTGAAGAAGCTGACATTGAAGCTCTAGCTAAGGCTCAGGGTAAGACAGTTGATCAGATTAAGGCTATCATCAACGGTCTACACGAATTCAACCCTATGATGGGTCACCGTGGTTGTCGTCTAGCAGTTACATATCCTGAAATTGCTAAGATGCAGACAAAGGCAGTTATCAAAGCTGCTCTAAACGTATCTAAGGCTCATCCTGATTGGAACTTAGTTCCTGAAATTATGATCCCACTAGTTGGTGATGTTAAGGAACTTAAGTTCGTAAAGAAAGTTGTTGTTGAAACAGCTGACGCTGAAATTGCTGCTGCAGGTACAGATCTAAAGTACGAAGTTGGTACAATGATCGAAATCCCAAGAGCTGCTCTAACAGCTGACGAAATCGCTAAGGAAGCTGAATTCTTCTGCTTCGGTACTAACGACCTAACACAGATGACATTTGGTTTCTCAAGAGACGATGCAGGTAAGTTCCTAGATTCTTACTATGACAACAAGATTTATGAAAACGATCCATTTGCAAAGCTAGACCAGACAGGTGTTGGCAAACTAATGGAAATGGCTGTTGAACTAGGTAAGAAAGTTAGACCGGATATGCACTGCGGTATCTGTGGTGAACATGGTGGTGACCCAACATCTGTTGAGTTCTGTCATAAGATTGGTCTAGATTATGTATCTTGCTCACCATTCAGAGTTCCAATCGCAAGACTTGCTGCTGCTCAGGCTGCAATCGCTGAAAAGAACTAATCACTACTTGTAAAAGTATTTTAGGGGGTTGCCCATATGGACAGCCCCCATTTTTATATTTATTTTGAGTATTCATTCGAATACTCTTTTTTTATATTGTGCCGCTTACAGTAATAGTTGAAACTCCAGGTGTTATGCTAACTGCACCTGTCGTGTCATCCCTTGTAGTTGTAGCAGAAGGAACTGTAATTGCCCCAGCTTTTGTTTCAAATTCGCCTGTTGTAGTGTTATATTCATATTCATTACCTTCTGTCCAAGGAGTTCCATTGTATGTAACTTCTATATCAGAAAGTATAGGGTCAAATTTATCTGTCAAAATAACATTATCAGCTGCGACTATTGCTACATTTCCCCTATTCTCAATGGTAAATGTGTAAGTTACTCTACCGTTATTTTCTACAACAATTGGTGTAAGTGCCTTTGTAATTGAAAGCATTGGTTCAGACTCAGGAAAAACTGTTTCATTTGCAGTAATAGGTGTATTAATGCCATCACCAATTACTGAAACAGTATTTTCTATTGAGCTTTCCAGATCAAGTGGTGCAAACTGATTTGTCCTAACTTTATATACAATAATAACAGTACCACCTGCCGGAATAGATATTCCGGTAATAGTTAGTGGTGGACCTACTGTAACTGTTGGTGTATTTTGAAGAACCCCATTTACATAATAAAGAATTGCACCTTGGATATACTCTAGTGGTACTAATGAGAGTTCATTATAATCATACTCACCTAAATTATCCGTTAAGATTAAGTTACTAATTGAAGTTGAACCTGAATTTCTTATTGTCATAACATAGTTTATTTCACTATCTGCATAATATCTATCTAAAACTGCAGTCTTTGTAACAGTTATCTTCTCAACAATTTCACCGATTGTAATATTAGAATTTACTGTTTTTCCATTATAGGCTAATGTAGCCTGATTATAAAAATTTGCCATACATACATTCTCCATTTTTAATTTTCTGGGTAATAACCCTAATATATAATATGGACTTAAATATTAATGTTGACAAAAAAGGACTATTGCATAAACAATAGTCCTTGATTTACTATATCATTTAATCAGTTAAGTGACATATTGAAGATTTTCTTATCTTCCCCACCTGTTGACTTATAAGTAAAAGTAACTGTTAAAAGTCCCATCTTTGAGTTATTAGGGTCTTCCTCAATATGAGCATCTGTACATTTTACTGAATTAACCTGATTGTTAACTGCAGTTGTAATTTCTTTCTTTAGCTTAGCATTTAGCTGGTCAGTGACCTTACCGTTAGCAGTTGACATAATCTTAAGTGCATCACTACCTGTAGTTTTGCCGTCCTTAGTTGTCTTTGGAGAAGCAATAACAAAGTAAACTTTCTGTTCAATAGTTTCATAATTTGTTGGAAACTTATCAGTATCAACCTGTGGCTGAGATACTGTAGCATTCTCAACATCATCAGTATTCTGCTGAACTGTATCGCCATCAGATACATAAGCACCCTGAGCGCTACTTGAGTTATCCTCATCATTACAACCTGCAAACAACATCATTGTTGTAAAGGCAACTAAACAAAGTGATAGTGCTAAAATCTTTTTCATAAATTTCATTTCGTTTTCCTCTCTAAATAAATATTTTTCCCTATTATAATAACACAAAATTGTGAACAATTCTATATTTTTTCTTTATTTTATTTGCACAAATTTCGAATAAAATATTTATATAAAACAACTAAAGAAAAAGGGAATGGTTGCCCATTCCCTAAAAACCATTTATGAACCTGCTGATTTGTAATTACTAATACCTTTGTTCCACACAAAGATTGAAACTAAGAATAAAGCAGTAGAAATTTCGACTACATTTTCATTATTAAAGTCGATTTTCATATCATACTTAGTAGTACTGTCATCTTTTACATTAGTGCCTTTGTAGATACTTTTAATTAGACTTACAAATTCTTTTCGCTTATCGTCTGTTAAAGTAGTGGTTTTGTTGTTGTAGGTAATCAGCACCTTACTACTGTTAACATCAAAAACATTTAATGCATCTTCTCCACCTTTTAAATTATTACAACCTACCATAATTACAACCAATACAAGTGATAAACATAATAATAAAATTTTTTCATAATAATCTATCCGAAATTTTATAAACCCTTTGGTATCATATATTTAATCCACTTTTAATACATCGCATTATTTTGGTACTGTCAATAGTATTTTACAAATGTGTAAAGGGCAGTTTCTAATAAAAGAAACTGCCCTTGGAGGAGATATAAAACAAATAATTTTTTATCTTTATTTGTCAGTTGTTTTTGTTGTTTTCTTTTCAGCTACTTTTTCAGTTTTAGCCTGAGCCTTTGGTTCAGCTTTAGCTTCAGCCTTTGGCTTTTCTTCAACCTTAGATTCTGCTTTTACTGCTTTCTTCTCAACCTTTTCTTCTGTAGCTTTTACAGTTTTCTTTGTTGCCTTTTTAGCAGTAGTTTTCTTTGTAGTTGTTTTTGTAGCTGTCTTAGTTGTTTTCTTTGTTGTAGTCTTCTTAGCAGGTGCTTTCTTAGTTACCTTTTCTTCCTTCTTTTCTTCTTTTTTCTTAGGTTCAGGTAACTTTTCAACACACTTAAAGAACATAGCACTCATTGGTGGGATTGATAAATCAATACTCCAATTAGAATCATGTCTTGGCTTTTCTTCGCACATAATTCTCTTACCATTTGTAATACCGTAACCACCATATTCTTCATCATCAGTATTGAATACTTCTTCATATACACCATAGAATGGTACACCGATTCTGTAATCAACTCTGTGCATTGGCTGGAAGTTAAATACACAAATAATGTTATTGCCGTCTTTATCAATTCTACGGAATGCAATAATTGACTGAGTATAGTCGTTGTGGTGAATCCACTGGAAGCCATCCCAGTTAGTATCAATTTCGTGCATTGGTCTTTCTGTAATATAGAAATGATTTAGCTTAGAAACAAAGTCCTTTAATCTCCAATGCTTTTCATATTCTAGAAGATTCCACTGAATACTTTCTTCTGCGTTCCATTCATCAAACTGTCCAATTTCTGAACCCATAAATGTTAGCATTTTACCCGGATGAGCAGCCATATAAGCTAAGAATAGTCTTACACCGGCAAACTTCTGGTCATAGTCACCCGGCATTTTATTGATTAGAGAACCCTTACCATAAACAACCTCATCATGAGAAATTGGTAAGATAAAGTGTTCGCTAAAGCAATACATAAATGAGAATGTAAGGTTATCATGGTTGAATGGTCTCCATAATGGATCAAGTGACATATAATGAAGCATATCGTTCATCCAACCCATATTCCACTTATAGTCAAATCCTAAACCACCATCATCAACTGGACCTGTAACCTTTGGCCATGATGTGCTTTCTTCGGCAATCATCATTGTATGAGGGTGATACATATGGATAACTGTATTTAGTCTTTGTAAAAATGCAACTGCCTCTAGGTGTTCCCTGCCACCATACTGGTTAGGAACCCACTCACCATCTTGACGATTATAGTCAAGGTATAGCATTGAAGCAACTGCATCAACACGGATACCATCAATGTGGTAAGTATCTACCCAATACATAGCTGATGAAATTAGGAATGAAATTACTTCATATCTTGAGTAATCGAATACATATGTACCCCATTCTTTATGTTCACCTTTACGGCTATCAATATATTCATAACAAGCTGTGCCGTCAAAACGACCTAAGCCATGAGCATCCTTAGGGAAATGAGCAGGAACCCAGTCAAGGATAACACCGATACCGGCCTTGTGACATTCATCAACAAATGCCATAAAGTCATGTGGTGTACCATAACGAGAAGTTGGAGCATAGTAACCTGTTACCTGATAACCCCAGCTACCGTCAAATGGGTATTCTGTAATAGGCATAAGTTCTACATGAGTATAACCCATTTCCTTTACATAAGGAACAAGTTCTTCAGCAAGTTTGCGATAGTTAAATACACTACCGTCCATATACTTTCTCCAAGAACCTGCATGAATTTCGTAAATATTCATTGGCTTTTCTAGGTGGTTTGATGACTCCTTGTCCTTAATCCACTGGTCATCTTCCCATTCAAAGCCACTTAAATCATAGAACATAGATGCATTATCCGGTCTTGTCTGAGAATGGAAAGCATATGGGTCGGACTTTAGTTGTCTTTCGTTCCAAGGTGTTTCAACACAATATTTATAAATATCGTACTGCTGAATACCCTCGATGAAAAGTTCCCAAACACCGGCTTCACTGATTTTGTACATATAGTTAGCATCGTTATTCCAACCGTTGAAGTTACCAACAACAGAAACAGAGAGAGCATTTGGTGCCCATACTCTGAAAACTACACCATCACGATTATCCCAATTAACTCTATGAGCACCCATAAACTCATAGGCTCTAACAGAATCTCCTGCATGGAATAGTTCGAGGGGTGTACGAGAATCATTAAATTTGTAATCCATTTATATTAACACTCCTTCAATGTGTACAACTTACATTCAATAAGTATATTTTATCAATTTTTTTATTATAATTCAATACATTTTGAAAAACTTACATATAAATTTTGCGACATATTTTGTGCAAATTCCACAATTAGCAATGTTTTTCAAAATTAATATTCCATTCAAGAATAAATACCATGAAGAAACTGATGAATAATCATATCAACTGCTGATTTATCCATCTTAGGTTCTTTCTCTGAATGATATTCATACATATGGAAACCAATCATACCAAGGAAAGTTGTTGCAAATTGGTTTTCCCTACCGTTCATATTACCAAGTAAACCTCTGGCATTTATGAAAATCGACTTTACAATGTTATTTATCTCTGTACAATGGCGAATAAAAGCATTGTTAAATTCACTCATTGGTGGGCTATACTGCATTGTCATTAACATTAGGTAAAGGTGTAAATTCTCGCAACCTTCTGATACATAGCAATAAGCAAAATTATGAAGACTGTCTTCAAAGGAACTGCTACTGTTAACTACTTCCCTAAGTTTTACAACTACAGGGTCAATGTACTGTTGCATTATACCCTCAAGAATACCGGACTTGTTCTTAAAATGATAATAAAGTGCCGGTTTGGTTAACTCGCATTTGTCAGCAATTTCCTGAACACCTACTGCGTCATAGCCTTTTTCATAAAATAATTCTATTGATACTTGTAATATTTTCAGCCGTGTTTGTTCATTAGCCATAATACCACAACCTTATAATGTATATTATTATTTTACCGAACGGTAAGTATAAAGTCAATAGTAAATAAACATTTTCTTAAATAATTTATAAATATAATATTCTACAAAAGAAAAATCCTTTCATTGACTAAACAATAAAAGGACTTTTCGATTATTAAATTTAAAATTATACGCAATATTTCTTGTTAAAAATTCAAAGTAAACTACTTTTTATAAAAATGAAAATCACAACAATCTCCACCATAACCTAGAGTTTTTGTTCGTTTAAAACCTATTTTCTTTAGTCCACCGTATGTAATATCATCAACATCACAAAATAAAGGACAAAGTTCTTCACAATCATTTTCCACACAAGCAGTATGCCACAGGCATTTTTTCATTGTAACATCGAAGTAATCTTTTCCGTAATTTTGTTCACTTACCCATAAATCACTTTTACGCACAACCTTAAGAAATACACTGCTGTAAATCTTATAGAAAAAAGGTACAAGCTCCATTTTTGCAGTAGAAGAATGTTTCTTCTCTGCTACTTCATTAATCATATAATTTTGCATATAATTATGTACATCTTCATTGGATAAATCAGCTTTTAACAAAGTCTTATACAAAGCAATACGAGGAAGTATTGTAGTGATAAGGGTATTCATCTAATTTTCTGTTTTATTGTGAGTGTTTTTTATTAGAACATTCAGTATTTTTTCTTCATTACTAAAAAGTTCAGTTCCCTTTTCTTCACCAAATTCTCTAACTAAATATCCTTTAATCTGCTTTTGTTGCTTAATTTTCATTATATACACCTCACAAATTAATTCTATAAAGTAAAATACACTATTTATGATTTTGTTTTATCTTGTTATCAAACATACTGTCTCAATGTGGCTCGATTCTCCAACGAGTAACGCATTTCGTACCCAATGTACAAGAGAATAGTGGAACACCTATTTTCGCCTAAAAATGGGTATGTCGAACCGATTAAAGCCTTGAGTTGCCTTGTTCATCAAACAAGGCAATATCTCAATTGTTCTTACTTTTTCATCTTTAGCTGTTCTTTGAACATTGTTGACATAGCATATTTTCCCTTTTTACTACCAAGATCATCAATGCTCATGTCTCCTTTGAAAACCAATTCCATAATTCCTATGTATGCCTCACCAAGTGCCGCTGTAATAACTCCAGCTGTTCCTGCTGATATTACACCACCAACCACAGTTCCTGCTCCTGGTATGAATTTCAACAAGTTAGTAACTACAGTCTTTCCTAACAAAGTTGCACCACCCGCACCAATTGACGATGACAACAGTGCAGTGATAACGCTCTTATTTACATCAAAACCAAATATTACTGTAATTGAAGCTATCATACCTAATTGAGTAGGTATCAGTAATGCACAGTCAGAAAACGGAATAGGTGCAGCTCCTTCACCTGCCGCTGCAACTGATGCTGTTGCTACTGCTGCCTGTGCACGGCGCTTTTTTTCTTCTAAACATGCAATCTGAACATGTTGAAGTGTGTCCATCAACTCATCTGGAAGAACCTCTCCCATTACCTTGATTAACACATCTAATCCGTATGCTTTAGCAACACCTAAATCTTCAATCTCATAATCTTCTGCAAGCACAGGAATTATCTGGATAATATCCAAGTTTTCATTCAATAACACTTGTCTCATTTCCTGTGCTTTTTTCTTTGAAAATGATTGTGTAAGCACAACGATAATCGGAACTTGTGTGATTTGATTCTCCATTGAGAGTTCTCTTAACCACTCAATTTCTTCTGGCTCAATTCTATTTGAGGCAGTATTGATACAATACCAAATACAGTGAATAGCCTTATTTATATCTTGAGTAGCAAGCCCTTTACTGATTGTATCCATTACCTCTTGCTTTACTTCTGCCTGAACTTCTTTTCCAAGTTCAAACCCTCTCGTATCATAGATTGCAAGTGGTACACCTTTTTTTGTGATTTTTCGCATATGCGATGTTACTGGCTTACCCATTCCAGTGTCAGCAAGTTTCTCCTTGAATACAGAATTGATCAAGGTACTCTTACCGACACCAGTTTTACCAGCAACTATTATATTAAGTGTGTTTAGGTTCTTGATTTTCTCTGCTATTGCATTAATTGCTTCTTGGGCAATTTTTTCAGCATCAATTCCAGCCATTATTCTTTCTCCTTTGTTTCTTCATTAAATGGCACTATTTCAGGCCCCATTTCATTGAAGTCAATTTCATCATTTTTCAACGATTTTTTATATGCTTTATTTCCATACTTTTGGATGAGTGGTGGAATAAAAATGAATCCTGCTACTGTGAATGCACTACCGGCAACAAACCACGCCACTTTGCTATATCTATCTTTTTTCTTTTTATCTTTCATACTTTGCCTCCCATAAGAGTCCTTGTAAATTTTGCGAATTTCCTATAATAGAATGTCCTTTAATGCCTTGCTCATCAATTCCTGACGTTTCTCCATAAACTCTTCAAAATTTGAAAGTTCATAAGAAATATCTCCCGGAAGGTACTTAGCATTTTCACTATTTTCAGTAATCTTCAACCAATCAACGAGTGGTGTGGCATTCTTAGATTCATTCTCTCTGCCTTCGAGCAACTGAAGGTTTGCTAGTGTATTCCTTCTTCTTCGCCAATCTTCTTTAGTATCATCATCAATCACTGTTCCGTCCGGTAACACTAAGTCTTTAATCTTTCCTTCTTCAAATCCTGTATACGGATGCATATGATCTTGATGGAATCCCTTCTGACTATATTTCAAATTTGGATACAGAAGAGATAACAACATAAATGTATAGGCACCAATCTCATATGTATCAAACATTGCATCAATCTCATCCGCAGTATATCTAAGAGTTCTGTCGCCTGTGAATCTAATCCCATTTAGATTTTTCATGCTAAATGAATTAGATGGTGCAGCCTTCAATGCCTCTCTTATGCTTGTCAGTGCAGAGTTTGATGCGGTACCAAAAATCTGTCTTACCTGTGCGATTACAATATATTTTCTTAATTCAGCTTTACTGCTTGAATCGAAATTACCACCTTTGTATCTGTAGTAAACCATAGGAGAAACAGCCACATAAGAAATCATGTTCTCTGAGTTGAATCCGAACTCATTTAACAAATCAACTGTATCCTTGATGGCTTTTCGGATTGAGTCCCAGTTTTCTTTGATTTTTAGTACACTGTCTTTTTTGAATGTTTCTACTTTTAATGCTACGGACATATCTAAAAGATACAAACAGGTACGCATTATAAAGTCATTAGAGAACTTGAATCCTTCGCCTTTCTTATTTATTTCAGAAAGCAACTCATCAATTTCATCCCTTGCCTTATCCCAATGAGAAACAATAGTAGAGAATAGCAAGTCACTCTTTGAAAGAATGGTTCCACCAGAATTTACTCTAACGAAAATATCCAATACACTGTCTATCGAATCTTTTTCTACTTCAAAGTAGTTGATAATTTCATCAGTAACAAGTCTTGTATGTAAAAGCAAAATGTTCTTTGTTGCAACTTTATCGGTTGCCCAGCCATTTGGAATGATGACTTCTGTTAATAAATCTTCAGCAGAATACTTAAGGATATCTTTTACTAAATACCAAATCTTATCATCCTTATTCTTTGCAGCCTCATCCACTGTTAAAAATCTGAATTCATAGGAAATATCCTCGTCATCAGTTTTTTCGCTATGCAAATCAAAGTAAAGTTCCTTCTTTGGAAAAGCATCATCGTTCTTCCATCTTTTGTTTGGAAGTTTTCTGCTCATACTTCCTTGCAACGCTATATACAAAGAAGTCAATCTCTGCTGCCCATCTAAAACTGCCCAGATAGTTTCATCTCCACTACCAATTGGGAACGGCTGTGGTGCAGCAGGATTCTTATACATATCTCTGTCATGGTAATCTTTTATAAATTCATACATTGAATATTCTTTTTGGTTTACAATTGTCTTCTTTACTTTCCAAAACAAGAAAGTACCAATAGGATACCCAAGCATGACTGAATCTAACAGTCTTGTAATTTGCGAGTCACCCCACACATATTTTCTCTGAATAGCAGGCAGATATATCCTTCTGCTATTCACATCGTCTATTATTGCTCTTATACTCTTCTTTTCGTATGCCATGATAAACCTCACTCATTACTCGTTTTTATCTGCTCTCCGTTTGGGAAGATAAATGACTGTTCAAATATAACTTTCATCACATTATTAAATACATGTTTCATATCTTCAAAAAGCCAGAACTCACCTAAGTTTTTTTCCAAAATTCTACGAAATCTAGATATACTCATAAGTTAGAAACTCCTATTCTTTATATTAATAAAACATCTAATCACATTAGATTTATCATAACTCTACATATTTCAATTTTTCTAACCATACTTTATACATTTGTTAATAAGACCACACACTCAATGTGGTTTGTATGAGGGAACATATCCACAGGTTGGATTTTGGTAACGGAATAATCTTTTGTAGTTAGATAATGCAAGTCTCTTTCCAAAGTTTCAGGGTTACAACTTACATAGACGATTTTATCCGGTGAAAGCTCACAGAGAGAATCTAGGAATTCTCTACCACAACCTGCTCTTGGTGGGTCAACAAAAACAACATTTGGTGAAGTTACTTCTTCACTTGCCATTTCTGTCATAAATTCACTGGCATCTTTACAATAGAAATTTATGTTACTCTTCTTATTAAGTTCTTTATTTTTCTTAGCATCTTCAACTGCTTGAGGGTTAACCTCTACACCTACTACACTTTTAACATATTTTGATGCTACAAGACCAATTGTACCTATACCACAATAAGTATCCAGCACAACATCATCCTTATTAAGCTGAGCAAATTTAATTGCAGTTTTGTAAAGGACTTCTGTTTGAAGTGAATTCACTTGGTAAAATGACTTTGGTGAAATTTCAAACTTACAACCACATAATACATCCATAATTGTACCTTTGCCGTAAAGCACCTTTTCATAAGAACCCAGTTTCATTTTTGTAGGGTTAGGGTTTATGTTATGGACAATAGTTGTAATCTTTGGGAATAGTTTAAGAACACCTTTGACAAACTCTTTTTCTTTAGGAAATTTACCTTTAGCAGTAACAACTGTTAATAGAATTTCACCGGTATTTTGAGCAGTACGGACTAAAATATTTTTGAAAAAGCCTTTGTCTGTTTTAGGGTTATAGATAGAAATATTTAGGTTCTTTAGAACTGTTTTTACTGCAATGGCAATCTTGTCACTACGCTTGCTGTTTAACAGACAATGCTCAACACCGACAATACCGTTATTTGATGACTGAAAAACACCACTGATTATTCTGCCACCTTTTGTTGTACGGTACACAGTCTGAACCTTATTTCTATAATTATAGGGTGAATCCATACCTATAATTTTCTTAACATTACAAAATTGTGAAAGGCATCTTTCTACTTTATTTTGTTTCCAACTTAGTTGTTGTTCATATGGCATATTCATTAGCTGACAGCCATTGCACTTTTTATATACAGGACAAATTAATTCTTTTTCCATCTTAAAAACTCTTTTCTCTATTTTTTATCATTATAACATAATAATGTGGAAATAGATACTTTTAATTATATGGTTTCACTATTGTAATCAATTAAAAAACTGCACAACTTAATGTGCAGTTAGTTCATATTCTTTTTCATATAATTTTTTATCTTGTCTCCACATAAAGAAAACTCTTGATAATAGGATAATCACAACACTACCTACAAATATTTGAAGTGGATATGTTATTACACTACTTTGAGGGATTATCATACTTAGTATTGTAATTGCACCAACAGGTGGCATATACATTTTTGTGTAGGTTAAAATCAAAAGCATTATTAATGTAGCAATTAAGGCTGAAACTGTTAGTGGTAATTCTAATTTTATTGTTAATAAATATCTAGATAATGAACCTACTAAAGCACAACCTGTTATAACCAAAACAGTTTTTATAGGTTTGTTTCTCACTTTATTTCTTGGTCGAGAGAACTCTGTAAATGCTACTAAAAGTGGTGGTGCAATGATAAATTTATAGTTAAAATAAATTGCCACAAAACCAACAATAGCAACACAAACTATCCTTAGTGCAGTATCAATAATATCATCTTTACTGTTTAGCATTACAGGTATATATTCTTCATCTTCTCTAATTTTCATTTTCAAAAATAGTTGATGAAAACCGATTACCAATATGGTTAATACAACTGCAGAAATGGGATAAATAAAACTTTTCGTTTGCATCATAACCGGCAACACTATTGCAGACACAAATGGTGCAAAAGTTGTACCGGAAAACATAAATAATATTTGTGCAAAAGAAAAGGCAATTATCATTTGTGGGAAAAGTGCAAGTCCACTGTATCTAACTATCAGCACACCAACAGTTGCACATATTGTTATCAGGAGTAACATTCTTTTTCCGTTGACTTTCCAACTTCTCTTTTGTGCTACCATATATCCAACTGCAAGTGCAGTTATCTCCGGGAAAATTATTTCTTTTTCATTAAGTAATTCAGCTATCCCTACCATTATCCCAACTAGTAATAATGTGGATATGTAGGGTATTATGTTTTTGATAAATTTTTTCATAAATATTCTTTCTATTTTTTATTTTCTCTATTATAACATTTGTTTTAACTTAATACTATACAGCATTTATAATATAATAATATTAGAATATGTATTGCGTTTGTATATACAATACTATATAATATTATTAAGGAAACAAATTATACTTTTGGAAGGAGTTTTATATATGGCAAAATCAGCAAACTTATATGCTAGAATTGAACCTGATCTAAAAGAAAACGCAGAAGCTATTTTGAATGTACTGGGCATTTCTGCGTCAAGTGCAATCACTATGTTTTATAAGCAAATTGTAATGCACAATGGTATTCCCTTTGAACTGAAAATTCCTAATCATCCACTAGATATTAACAAAATCACAGAAGATGAATTTAATAAGGAAATAGAGAAAGGTTTACAGGATGTTGAAAATGGAAATACTATTCCGGCTAAAGAAGTATTTGCATCTATCCGTAACAAGTATGACATATGAATTATAAAATAGATATTACATCTAAGGCTCAAAATGATTTAGAAGAAATATTCAGATATATTGCTTTTAACTTACAATCTTTTATAAATGCATCTAATCTACTTGACCGTTTTGAACAAGCTATATACTCTTTAGAACAACTGCCTGAGCGTTTTAGATTGTATGACAAAGAACCATGGAAAAACAAAAATTTGCGTATTATGCCTATTGATAATTACTTGGTGCTTTACATTACAAACAATGTTAAACATATAGTTACAATTGTTCGTGTAATGTATGGTGGCAGACATATTGAAAAGCAAATTAATAAATAATATTGATATGAAAAGGCTCTCATTACCAGCAAATAGTATGAGAGTCTTTTTAATTAAACATTAAATTTTATTCAGGATCTGATAACTTTTTATCTCCAAAAGTATATTCTTTTCTGTGTTTCTATATTCATCAAGTAACCTTAATTATTTCTAACCAAAAGGCAGACATTTTCCACATGGCTGGTACGAGGGAAAAGGTCAAATGGGGTTAATTCTACAGGGGAATAATCGTTATCTGCAAAAAACTTTAAATCACGAGCTAAAGTTCCCGGGTCACAAGAAACATAAACAACCCTCTTTGGTGACATTGCTTTAATAGAAAGTATCAAGTCCTCTGTTAGTCCTTTTCTTGGTGGGTCAACAACTACAACATCAGGAGAAATATTGTCATTCTTTAGCTTTTCCCCACACTTTGTTGCATCACCACAAATAAACTGTGCGTTATTAATATTATTTAACTTTGCATTAAGTTTAGCATCCTTAATAGCCTGAGGTACAATTTCAACACCAATTAAACTTTTACATTCATTAGCCATTGTAAGTCCGATTGTACCTGTACCACAATAAAGGTCAATTAGATTTTCTTTACCTGTAAGGTTGGCATATTCTTTAGCTTTGTTATACAGTTTCTCTGCTTGACTATGGTTAACTTGATAAAAACTATTTGGGGAAATTCTGAAATTAAGTCCACACAAGTTGTCAATAATATAAGTGTCACCATAGATTGCTCTATTTTTTGTACCTGTAATTACATTTGTTTTTTCTTTATTAGAATTAATTACAACACTTTTTAGGTTAGGTATATTTTCTTTTAAAGAATTAACCAGTAAAGTTTCATTCTTTAGCTTGTCACCGTTAATAACAAGACAAACCATCACTTCACCTGTTTTTTCACCGTATCTAACATACAAATGTCTCACTAAACCTTTGTGGGTTGTTTCATCATAGATAGTTTCATTAGTGGTTTGCAAATAGTCCTTGACTACTGCCATTACCTTATCAAAAATTTTAGGTTGTAACAAGCAAGTATCGGTATCAACCACCCTATGGCTATGAAAGCCATAGAAACCCATTTCAACATTACCGTCTTTATTTTTAACTAAAGGAAACTGTGCTTTGTTTCTGTAATTATCCGGTACATCTGCTCCTACAATAGGATTGATTTTTACATTAAGACCTGCAATTCTTGCAATAGCATCCTTTACTTTTTGCTCCTTGATTTTTAATTCAGCATCATAGGTAGTATGACGGTAACAACAACCACCACATTTTAGAAAAACTTTACAATCTACTTCTTGTCTATATTCTGATGGCTTGATAATTTCCATCACTTTGCCAAAGCAATAACGCTTTAGCACCTTAACAATCAGTACATCTACCCTGTCACCTACTGCTGAATTAGGTACAAAAATTGCAATACCCTCATCACTTTTGCCTACACCATAACCCTCACTTGTTGTGCCGGTTATATCAATTATTAATCTGTCATTCTTCTTAATAGTCATAATTTTTTTCATATCTTAATTTTAACATTTATACATAGTCAAATCAACAATTTTATAAAATATCTGTTATAGTAATTGCAATTTATCTTATAAAATTATATAATGGAACTATAAATAAATTAAAGAGGTAATTATTGTGGATAAAAAGCATTTTTTAGACGATAAAAAAAGAATTCATTTTATGGGAATTGGTGGTAGTGGTATGTGTCCACTAGCAGAAATTCTTTTAGCTAAAGGTTATGAAATTACAGGTTCTGACATTGCAGAGGGTGACACTTTGGAAAGAATCCGTAACTATGGCATTAAGGTATATATGGGACAAAATGCAGAGAATATTAAGGATGCAAAACCTGATGTTCTTTGCTACACAGCAGCAATCAAGGATGACAACCCTGAACTTGTTGCAGCAAGAGAAATGGGTATTCCAACACTTGAGCGTTCAGAAATGTTAGGCATTGTAGTAAGTCACTACAAAAAGAGTGTTGCTATCAGTGGTACTCACGGCAAGACTTCTACAACAGGTATGCTAACTCAAATTCTTGTGGGTTCAAAGAAAGACCCATCAGCTATTATTGGTGGTAAGCTACCATACATTGGTGGCAACAGTCACGTTGGTAAAAGTGATATTATGGTGTGTGAAGCTTGTGAATATGTTGACTCTTTCCTACAGTTACATCCATTTATCTCAGTTATCCTAAATATTGATGCTGACCATCTTGACTACTTCAAGAATCTTGACAACATCAAAAAGTCATTTAACAAGTTTGCTCATCAGACAAGCAACCTTGTTGTTTATAACGGTGACAATGCAAATGCTGAAGATGCACTTGAAGATGTTAACATTAAGAAGATTACATTTGGCCTTTCAATGGAAAATGACTATTATGCAACAAATATGCAAAGACATGGTGTTACTCAAAGTTATGATTTAATGTATCAAGGCGAATTTCTAACAAAGATTAACCTATCAGTACCTGGTATTCACAATGTTTATAATTCTCTTGCAGCAATTACAGTTGCAGATTATCTTGGTGTACCAATTAAAGATATTGCAGAAAATATTGCAAAGTTCACAGGTGTACACAGAAGATTTGAATTACTGGGCAAACCAAATGGCATTACTGTTGTTGACGACTTTGCTCACCATCCAACAGAATTAACTTCTACACTAGAAACTGCTATGGAGCTTGGCTTCAACCATGTATGGGCAGTTTTCCAACCACATACATTCAGCCGTACTGCACTATTAATGGATGACTTTGCTAAGGCTCTAAAGATTCCTGATACTGCAATTATCTCTGCTATTTTACCGGTTAGAGAAACTAACACATACAATGTTTACAACACAGATTTAGGCAAGAAAGTTCCAGGCTCAGTATGCCTTGAAACATTTGATGAAATCACTGACTACATTGTTAAGAATGCTAAAGAAGGCGACCTTGTACTAACAATGGGTGGTGGTAATGTATATATGTGTGCTAACCAAATTGTAAAGGCATTGGAAAATAAATAATCTGTAATTTCTACTATTGTAGATTATTTTGTAATATGAAATGATGTGATTTTTATGACAGCACTTTCTAATAAAGATATGGATAAACTAAAGGAAAAAGCCTTACAGTTACGCCCAAAAATTGATAATTTAGAATACTCTCACGGCAGAGTTGCTGAGATACTGGGTATTTCTAAAGAACACTTAATAGAAATTTATTGTGAAATGGGTTTTCCCTATTACACAATGGATATTTCAGAAGTTAAAGAAGATATAAATACTTATAAAAGATTTTTTAAAAAAGCATAAATTAAAGCTCTATGAAACTAGATTTTCATAGAGCTTTATTGTCATATTTTTTGTCTTTGATAATTTATAATCAGTATTATAAATTAGGGTTTTTCAATTTTGTCTGTGGGTAAAGGTAAGTTTGTTTTAAATTTAATTGTCTATAAAGAAAAAATTTATAGTGAGATTATGCATTTTAAATTATATATAACTATGACTCACAGGTGTAGAGCCTTTCAACAAAAGTTTTTGTTCAAAAACTTTTGCATAAGTTCACATTAGATCG